>CAJXOV010000067.1 GCA_913057815.1 uncultured Flavobacteriales bacterium | reverse complement strand
GAATAAGGCCCTAAGGACGAATAGAAAAATCATGAAAAAGTATAACCTAGCAGGTTTTGCTTCTACCAGAGCAGACGCGTTAATAGCCCAAGGCTTTAATCCAAGGTTTACTACGCATTCATGGAAAAACAGAAAGGGAGAAGAATATAAATTTGTATTCGAATTTGGCTTTTTAGAAACCCAGTCTACTGGAGGAATTAAATATAAGCTCATTATGTGGCAAGATTACATGAACCAAAAAGCCCCATCAGAAAGAATCTGATAGGGCTTAAATTTTATCGTTTAACAGAGCTTACTTAAAAGCGTTCTCTCCGGTGATGTCCATACCAGTAATTAGTAAGTGAACATCATGAGTTCCTTCATATGTAATTACAGATTCTAGATTCATCATATGTCTCATAATAGGATACTCATTTGAGATTCCCATAGCACCATGTATTTGTCTAGCTTCTCTAGCTATTTTAAGAGCCATATCTACATTATTACGCTTAGCCATAGATATCTGAGCAGAAGTAGCTCTATCTTCATTTTTAAGTTGACCTAATCTAAAAGTCAATAGCTGAGCTTTAGTAATTTCCGTAATCATTTCAGCTAATTTCTTTTGCTGAAGCTGAAATCCACCGATAGGCCTACCGAATTGCTTTCTTTCTTTAGAATATCTCAGTGCAGAGTCATAACAGTCCAGTGCTGCGCCTATAGCTCCCCATGCTATTCCATATCTAGCAGAATCTAAGCATCCAAGTGGTGCACCCAATCCAGATTTTTCTGGAAGTAAATTTTCTTTAGGAACTTTTACATTGTCAAAAACAAGCTCTCCAGTATCACTAGCTCTCAAGCTCCATTTTCCGTGCATAGTAGGAGTAGAAAAACCTTCCATTCCTCTTTCTACCACTAATCCGTGTATTCTTCCAGCTTCATTCTTAGCCCACACCACAGCTATATCAGCAAATGGAGCATTAGAAATCCACATCTTGGCACCATTTAATAAATAATGGTCACCCATATCCTTAAAATTAGAAGTCATTCCGCCAGGGTTAGATCCATGATCAGGCTCCGTTAATCCGAAACATCCTATCATTTCTCCTGTAGCCAACTTAGGCAAGTACTTCATTTTTTGTTCTTCGCTACCATATTTCCATATCGGATACATTACTAATGAACTCTGAACAGAAGACGTAGATCTTAATCCCGAATCACATCTTTCCAGCTCTTGCATTAATAATCCATAAGATATTTGGTCTAATCCCGGTCCGCCATACTGCTCAGGAATATATGGTCCGAATCCCCCTATTTCACCTAGTCCTGGGATGATGTGCATAGGAAATTCACCTTTTTCAAAAGCATCCTCTATAATAGGAGAAACCTCTTTCTTAATCCAAGCTCTGGCAGAATCTCTAACCAGCTTATGCTCTTCACTAAGAAGGTCATCCATATTAAAATAATCGTGTCCGTTATATTGGTCTGTACGCATTTTCTTTTGTTTTCTCGGTTATGGCCGATTGGTTTACGGTGTGCAAATTTAATACTTTCAGTATGTAAATTGCTTTCAAAACTCTAGATTTGGTATCAAGATGGAAGCAGAAAAAAACCAAGTCTCAGAAGTTTTTGCGTTACAACGCGAATTTTTCCTCAATCATTTAAAATCCGCACCTTTATCTGTGCGTAAATCTAAACTTAAAAGGCTTAAGAAGTGGGTTTTAGCCCATGAGGATGAAATCTGCTCTGCCATTCATGCCGATTTTAAGAAACCATATTTTGAGACAAGAATTTCTGAAATATTTCCAACAGTTTCTGCCATAAGACACGCGTTGCAAAACATGGACAATTGGGCTTCGGCTGATTCTGTTGAGGGAGGATTAGGTTATTTATTCACTTCTAGCAAAGTAAAAATGGAGCCAAAAGGAGTGAGCTTAGTGATTTCCCCATGGAATTATCCCTTCATGCTAGCATTAGAGCCAGCCATTTCTGCTATAGCTGCAGGATGCACGGTTATTGTAAAGCCCAGTGAAAAAACTCCGCATACTTCTGAATTGCTAAAAAACATGGCAGATGAAATGTTTAAACCAGAAGAACTATTCGTTTTTACAGGAGATTATACCGTTTCTCAAGAATTGCTAAAAAAACCTTTTAATCACATATTTTTTACTGGAAGCCCACAGGTGGGAAAAATAGTAATGAGGGCAGCAGCAGAACATTTAACCTCGGTTACGTTGGAGTTAGGAGGGATGAATCCAGCTGTAATTGATGAAACTGCAGATTTAAAAGATACAGCTGAAAAAATTCTGTGGGCCAAAGGAATGAACTCTGCTCAAACCTGTGTGTCTGTGAACGAAATGTACGTTCATGATTCAGTAAAAGATAAATTGGTAGAAGCACTGCATTCAGCAGAAAAAAAGCTTTATCCGAATGGATATACGCAAGGTGAAGCTATGTCTGTCCTGGTAGATGACCGCCATTATTCCAATGTGAATGAAATGGTAACTGAAGCGTTAGAAAAAGGAGCTAATGCTGTTTTTGGTGGAGAAATGGCCGAAGCCAATAGATGGATTAGTCCAACTGTTATAGCCGATGTTCCTGCTGAATGTAAGCTTAGAAACCAAGAAATATTTGCTCCAGTAGTGGTGCTAACTTCGTTTTCAGATTTTGATAGAGTAATTTCTGAGATCCAAGAAAAACCGATTCCTCTAGCTGCATACATTTTCTCTAAAAGCAGAAAGAATCAAAAGCAGTTCTTGGCACAGATCCAGGCAGGAACCACTTGTGTGAACGATACCACTATCCAATTTGCACAGCCAAATCTGCCTTTCGGAGGTCAGGGAAATAGTGGGATAGGAAAGGCTCATGGTAAATTTGGATTTTTAGAGTTCACAAATTTAAGAGGTGAATTACACCAACGAAGAGGGTTTACTTCTGCCAAATTAATATACCCTCCTTATGATAAAAAGTGGAAGCAGTGGATAGTTAAGAGCTTCATCAAGTGGTTTTAATTCGTTAGTTGACTAATAAGTTATTCTCAGAATAACTTGTAGTCAAAGTCGATAGTAAAGGGAATGAATGCTTTATTTTTGGGATATGAATAGATTGACCATTCTTATTTTCCTTCTTTTTATTTCGTTGCAGGATTATGCACAATGTGATTCTTCCAGATACATTTCACCGATATTCAATGTAATAGATGTACAAACGAATGTAGAATATGGTCAGGCACCCCAGTGGAGTTTCCCTTATTTCAATGAGACTCTGTTGATGGATGTTTATCAACCTTTACTAGATCCCATAGACAAAAGACCATGTATTATTTGGGCACATGCTGGAGGTTTTGCCATAGGAGATAAGCAAACTGATGATATGGTGGCTTTGTGTGATAGTTTTGCCAGGCGAGGATATGTAACAGCTACTATTGGTTATAGAAAAGGATTCAATCCATTAGATGCCAGTAGTTCTGAAAGAGCTGTGTACAGAGGCCTCCAAGATGGTAGAGCTGCGTACAGGTACTTAGTAGAGAATCATGAAGCTTATGAAATTGATACTACTAAAATATTTTTTGGCGGCAGTAGTGCAGGAGCATTAATAGCTCAACATATGGCTTATGTAGACGAAGATGAACGCCCTAATTCCAGTTTCGAACAAGGGTTTGCTCCAGATTTAGAATGCCTGGATTGTACCGGTAATAATTTCCAGCATGATGTGAATCCTTTAGGCATTATTAGCTTGTGGGGAGCTATTGGAGACACTATATGGGTGGATAATGATGTGCATACGCTTTTGGTTCATGGTACAGAAGATCCTATAGTCCCTTATGAAACCGGCCCTCCATTTGAATTGTTCACTCTTCCAGATGTTTTTGGAAGCTCTGCCATTCATGAGAGAATGCAGAATCAAGGATTTTCTTCAGAACTGATTGCAGTAGAAGGTGAAGGTCATGAACCGCATGGGACATTGAACGGTTACTGGATAAATCCGCCTAATGAGTTTTGGGGAGAGCTATTCACTAACATAGAAAGTTTCTGTTATGAGTTAATCAGACCAGAACCAGCAATGATTTCAGGACCAGAATTTATTTGTGAAGGAGAGTTTGATATTTTCTCTGTTGAATTAGGAGATGGTGAGTATGTCTGCTGGGATGTAGTAGGAGCGAACTTTCAGGAGCCTATTGAAGGAGATGTAGCTATTCAAATTATTGAAGAATCTGCCCAAATAACTGCTTTTATCTTTAATGAAGTGGGCGCAGCTAGCGAATCACACACTTTGGTTGTAGAGGAAACTTCTGTTCCTGATATAGCTTGGGACGTTAGTGCAGAAGGAGGTATTTTTGAGTATTCTGTACTAACACTTTTGGATACATGGTGGTATTTAAATGGTAATTTAATTTCTCAGGAAAACACAGGATCTATGATTCTCAAAAGTCCTGGAGACTATACAGTTTCTTTAATCATAGAAAATGAAGATGGATGTACTATTACCTATTCGGATAGCTTCACTACTATCATAGATGACATTATTGAAGAGGATTATTCCAATACTCAAGTTATGTTGGTTTCAGGAGGTATCCATATCAAGTCTGATTATATCACTGAAGTAAGCTTATTCGATCTTACTGGGAGGTTGGTTTATCACCGCGAGTCTGACTATCATCTGATTCAGAAAAACTCAGGAGTTTATTTGGTTTCATACTCTAATGAAAAGGAGAGTAGAGTTATAAAAATTGTCATTCCATAGAGTGACTAAATTATAAACTTCACGTCCAAAAGAAGTAATAGAAATTGTAGTAAATTGGACGGGAAGATTACATCAAATAAAAGTGAAATGAAAAGCATGTTATTATTCGCTGCTAGTTTGGCAGCATTTTCAGGGTTTTCTCAGCAAGAGTCATTGTCGATAATTGTTTCTGGATTAGAAACTGGAAATGTTTCGGCTATTGAAGGTCAGCTTATGAATGAAGTAGATTTAACCGTATTTGATTTCGAAGACTTTTGTTCTAAATCTCAAGTAAGAGCTAAAATGAGCGATTTTTTCGCTAAGAATAAGCCATCTAAGTTTACCCAAATCCATAAAGGTTCTGGAGGTACGAATGAGGTTTATCGAATAGGAGAGTTGACTACCAGTGGAGGCACTTATAGAGTAACTATTTTTCTAGAGAAAAGTGGTGATTCTTATAAGGTGAGCCAATTAAAAATTGAATAGCAAAACCAACCAAATAACTTAAATGTTAATATATAGAAGCCCTCGATTTATTCGAGGGCTTTTTTTATTCTGTTATTTCCGATTTCAGTCCTGTGGCCCATTTTCCTAGCATTCCTGCACAAAGAAGAAGGAGTAAAATACTTCCAATCATGGAAATAATACGTCCTGTATGATAAGTTTGAGGTTCGAATTTGAATATTACTTCCTCAGATCCAGCTGGAAGTTCTAATCCACGCAATACATAGTTTACTTTCAAGTGGCTGGATAATTCCCCATCTACATAGGCATTCCATCCTTCAGGAAAATAAATCTCTGAGAACACAGCTAGGCCATTATCGATTTTATTTACAGAATATGTAAGCTGATTCGGTTTATAATCTGTTAATTCTATAGATCCATGATTACTGTATGAGCTCTTCAAACCTTCAGCATACTTTTCTTGAATTACCACTGTGCTATCAGGTCTAAAGTTTGAAAGTGCAGTCATTTCTGCATCAGCATCTTTCACGGTTTCTACATTACTAATAAACCAGGCGTTTCCGAGTCCGTTTTGAAAAGGAATTATATCACCTTCTGGATTCCCTATCATGTATTTAGTATTTAGCATACTAAGCATAGGGTAAGAGTTTTCGAGTCTGCCTTTAGATTGTAATTCATCAAGAACGCCTTTAGCTTCTGCTCCTAGATGAAAGTCGATTAACTCTTGATATATCTTCAGTTTAGCCCCATGGTAACCACCCAGAGATTTGTGGTAATATGAAGTTCGGGCATCGCTCCATGGGTTTCCAATATTTAAAACTCTGTAATTCGTGTTTTGATTAAGAACTTCTATTTCACGCTGCAGTTTTTTAGAGTCACTCGATCTAGTATCTCCTGTTCTAGTTTTGTAAAGATCTGTAGCTGTTTTTACTTTAGAGTCAAAATCTGAAATCCCACCTTTTTCAATACTCAAGATCTGTTTTTCTACATTTTGAGAAGGAAACGGAACTCTGTTTTGACTAGCCGTTTGGAATGAACTCTTAGTATCAAAGTATCTATGGTCTACACTCCACATGTCTCCAATGAATACAATACCTATAGCATAAGCTGCATATTGAGCCGCTTTTTGTTTAAACGTGACTAGAGCTAAAGTTAAAAACCCAAGCAGGAATATTATAAAACTTCTGGTAACATCAGCGGTGAAAATTCCCTGTCTCCCTTTAATAATTTGGCTCAACATTTCCTTCCCTTCTTTGCTATCATTTAGCCGAGCAAAAGCTTCTTTTTCTGCACTTCCTAAAAAGTCAAAAATGGTTCCTGGTGAGGAAATGAGAATAATATTAAAAAGAGCAAAAGCACCTCCTATAATCAGTAAGAACTTTTTAGATAATTCTCTATACTTTTCATTTTCTAAGAATTGATTAAGGAAAAGAGATCCTAATAATGGAATGATCAACATAAGCAGAATCAGCATCATTTTGGTATCTCTAAACTTATTCCATAATGGCACATTTTCTAAGAAAAAATCAGGAACACTGCCTAATTTCCAAGAAGCCAGAACCGAAATTATAGCTACTAAAAGTAAAGGCCATTTAATAGAATCTTTCAATAGAAAAATAGAACAAATTGCTAAAAAGAACATAAGTGCTCCAAAATAAAAGGCCCCCGCAGTTCCTCTCTGTTCTCCCCAGTAGCTTAGTATTTGGTTTTGACCCAGGAACTGTTGTGAATTTTTATTTAGTTCTTTTTTAGCCTCAGGAACATTAACTAGCAGATCTGTTTTTCCACCTTTTGCATTTGGAATATAAGCGCTCATCCACTCACCATGAGACATGCTGTATTCTAAGATATAATCCTTCCCTAGCCCTTCTTCAGTGGTGGAAATAAGCCCTTCAGCTTTCGGTTTTATACTTAATTCAGAATTTCCTCGGGTAGAATATTCCCCGTATTCAGCAGTAGTAGTAAGAGTGGTGTAGTTAGGAATAACTCCTAGAATCCCTGCTAAGACCAAAAACCCTATCGCTTTTGGCAATTCCATCGTCTCTTTTGCTATAATCTTTCGAATAACCTCTCCAATCCCTACTAACACGACTAAAAATAACGCGTAGTAAGTCATTTGAAAGTGATTAGCGGCTAGGTGTAAACACAAGAAAAATGCGGCTATAGCAGCGCCTTTAAGAGCATGTCTCCTAAAAGCATATAAAATCCCACCTAGCATTGGCGCTATGTATGTGATGGCGTTCATTTTACTAGCATGACCAGCTCCTAAGTATAGAATGAAAAAACTACTAAGCCCAAAACTAATGGCTCCTATGGCGCCTACCACAGGTTTCACTCTCATGCACATTAGTAGGATGTAAAACCCTAGCATGGCTTTAAATAAAATGTCAATTGGCCGTGGTAATCCTAATTTATAAACCTTATCTAAAGTCTTTACAATATTTCCATTATTGGCTATATAAATTTGATAGGCCGGCATACCACTGAACATACTATTTGTCCAAACGGCATCTTCACCATTTTTAGCCTCATAATCAACAAGCTCTTTCGACATACCTTTCCATTGGTTAATGTCACCCATTTTTAGCTTTTTTCCTGAAACAGCGGGGCTATAGAAAGCTACAGAAACAAGCACAAAGCTTAGAATAGCTATAATATGCGGCAGAGCTTTTTTAAATAAAGTATTCATAAGAAAATTTTAAGTGGGCTAAAGGTAACATGATTCTCGATTAATGAAAACTGAGAAGAAATTATCTATACGGACTGGAATGTTCATCTTCATACATCGAGAGGTAACTATTGTATCTGATCTCCTCTAACTCTCCTTTTTCCAATGCGTCTAAAACGGCACATTTTGGTTCGTTTATGTGTTTGCAGTTATGAAATTTACATTCAGGAAGTAGAGCCATCATTTCTGGAAATAACATATGCAGCTCGTCTTTATCTATATCCACTATTCCAAATCCTTTAATACCAGGAGTATCTATAATAAATCCACCGTCCTCTAATTCATGCATTTCGGCAAAAGTGGTGGTGTGCTGGCCTTTATTATGAGAAGTAGAAACTTCCATAACTCTGATATCTAGTCCGGGACTAATGGCGTTAACTAGCGTAGATTTTCCTGTTCCGGAATGACCTCCTAGCATGCTAACTCGGTCTTTAAATCTGCTTTTAAGCGTTGCAACGCTAGATTCTTCTAAAGCTGAAATTTTTATGACTTCGTATCCTATTTGAGAATAAACCTCCTCAATTTCCTCTGCTTTTTCTTTCTCAAACTCGTCATAATCATCCATCTTATTAATAAGAATAATAACAGGAATTTTATAAGCCTCTGAAGTCACTAAAAATCTATCTATAAAACCATAACTAGTTTGAGGACGTGCCACAGTCACAAATAAAAAAGCTTGATCAATATTGGAAGCTATGATATGGGATTGTTTAGAAAGGTTTACTGACTTTCTAATGATGTAATTTTTCCGTTCTAAAATGGAATTAATAACCCATGTTTCGTCTTTCTCTTCCTCTAGAATCACATGATCACCTACAGCTATAGGATTAGTAGATTTTATTCCCTTTAGTCTGAATTTCCCTCTGATTTGAGCATCTACAATTTCCCCATCTTCCATACGGACCTTGTACCATTTACCAGTAGATTTTATG
>CAJXOV010000066.1 GCA_913057815.1 uncultured Flavobacteriales bacterium | reverse complement strand
GGGAGTTTAGTATTGGCATCAGCATTCATAATTTATCATTCACCATTTATAATTAAGAAAACCCCAAACCATCGCCAACAACCAGCCGAATTGTAATTCACTAAATTGCTGATCGTTTCATATGAGAATATCATGAATTTCAATATCCGAGTCTATGCACTTATTACCAACGAAAGAGAAGAAATCCTTCTAGCAGATGAGGAATATTCAGGTAGGCAGTTTACTAAATTTCCAGGTGGAGGAGTAGAGTGGGGTGAAGGGATTTATGATGCATTGCAACGCGAATCTCAGGAAGAGCTTTACCAAGAGTTAACCGATACAGCACACTTCTACACCACCGATTTTTTTCAGCAGAGTTCATTCAAAAAAACAGACCAGCTTATTTCAGTCTATTATACTGCTAAGCTTTCAAAGCCTAAAGAGGTACTATTGGGTGAGTTCCCTTTTGATTTCACCCACGGTAAACCGAGTTTTAGATGGGTGAAGCTTTCTACTTTGGATGCTTCAGATCTTCAGTTTCCTATCGATAAATTAATGTTAGAAAAGCTAAAAGAAATTACCTGATAAGAGTAACCAAACCAACTTTTTCAGTAGGAGAATCCTCGCCTTCAAAAGTCAGTTTTATACGCCATATAAAAACTTCGTTATGTAAGAAGTAATTTCCACTTTCTGATTGGTTGGTCCCGTTCCATGAGGCTGAAGGTTCGGTGGATTCGAAGATCTTTCTTCCCATTCTGTCATAGATCGTAAAAGAGTAATCTTCAAAAGGATAATTTGGATTAATAACCGGTTTGAATACTTCATTTATACCATCCTTGTCTGGAGTAAAAGAATCCGGTATCCAAAAAGTATCGGGGTATTGAACAGTCTGAGTATTTATAAGTGAGGAATTATCAAGATCTTCCACACCGAATGAAACTTCGGCTTTACAAGTAAGTTGAGCAACTATACCAGCAGTCAAAAGAAGAAAAACCACCCAAATTTTCATAATATCAAATGTATGAAAATCAAATGATAAGTTAAATCTCTATTCTTCTAAGGACTTGATTTTCTATGTTTTCGAAAAGTTGATCTGGAGTTTTAGTCCTCCATTTAACTTCGTTTAACTGACCACCGGCCACTAGATAAGAATCTATGTTTCCTTCCTGAAAATCGTCAAAAACATGCTGTCTAAGATTCATAGCCGCTATCCATCCATCAGCCTCTAACACTTCTTCGAACCACTCATCATAATAACAATCATCCGAGTAATGAAAATTCAGCACATTTTCAGCTATCAATATAAACTTGGTAACACCATTATTCATGAGCGTTTCCAGGATATTTCTCTTAAAATGCATGATATCATTGTGCAGTAAATCATTCCACTCACCTATTAACTCTATAATGGCATAACCCTGATCATAATCTGCAAAAAGGATTTTTATATACAGGGTAGGAGAGCCCATATTATCCCATTGTGGATGTATGTAATGGTCATAAATGTACTCAGAACAGTAAAATTCACTGTATTCCTTCCCGAAAAACGGAGATATTGGATCCTCACTACTTACATATAATGCTCTCCAATTATAATATGGCTCTATCTCATGCATTCTTAAACTCTATTGCTTTTCTTACGCTACCATGCGCTAATAATAACTCTTTGGCTTCTGCTTCTTCTATGTGTAACTGCTCCATAATCATTCTAGTGCCCCTAGCCACTAGCTTGTGATTACTAAGCTGCATATCTACCATTTTATTTCCTTTTACATGTCCCAGTTTTATCATAAGGGCAGTAGAAATCATGTTCAATGTCAGCTTTTGAGCAGTTCCGGCTTTCATACGTGTGCTGCCCGTTACGAATTCAGGCCCTGTTTTCACTTCTATAGGAAACTGAGCTTCATTAGCTATGGCGCTATTAGGGTTACAGACGATACATCCTGTAAGAATATTATTAGCGTTGCAATAAGCCAATGCTCCCACCACATAAGGCGTAGAACCAGAAGCTGCTATTCCTATAACGCTATCGTTTTCGGTGATAGTATACTCTTGTAAATCCTTCCATCCCTGTTCTTTATCATCTTCTGCAAATTCTACAGCTTTTCTTATAGCATAATCACCTCCTGCTATTAAACCTACCACTACACCATGATCTACTCCGAAGGTAGGAGGGCATTCACTGGCATCCACCACACCTAATCTACCGCTAGTACCGGCACCCATATAAAAAAGCCGTCCACCACTTTTCATTCTGGGAAAAACTGACTCTACTAGAGACTGAATAGCAGAAATTTCTGATTCTACAGCTTTGGCTACGGTTTGATCTTCTTGGTTGATATTGCGCAGCAATTCTTCTGTAGACATTTCATCCAATCCGTCATAATTTGAGTCCTGCTCGGTAAGAGGTTTATTCATAAAGCTAAATTAAGAAGCCATTTTTAGTATAATTTGCCCTTCGGCAGAGAGTTCTGCACAACTATTCTGTAGATTCTAGAGTTTAGCATAGTACTTGTAATGAACCAATCCGTAATTTTACTTAACTCTTTTACCAATCAAATGACGAATAAAATTCTAGTTACAGTTTTCATCCTCCTCAGCATGCTGTTGGATATTAGTTTATATGCCCAAGAAGAAGAAACTGAAAAGAAAGAAAAGAAAGGAAGCATTACCTATAAAATGGGAGCTGCCAGGCATGAGTTTTTAGATAACAACTACAGAGGTGCACTGCTTATATACAGAGAAGTATTAAAAATTGAAAAAGAAAATCCTATGGCTCAGTACAGAAGTGCTGAATGCCATTATAAACTAAAAAGGTATGACCTGGCTTTAAAGTATTTAGAAAAAGCCAAAGCCAATGATCCTAAGGTAGTAAAAGAAATGAATTTTTTTTATGGCCAAACCTATCATAGAATGGCGCGGTTGGATGAGGCCATAGCTAGTTTTGAAGATTTCATAGCTACCGGTGCTAAAAGAACCATAGAATACGATATGGCTCAGGATTATTTAACTCAATGTAAATATGCCAAACAACTGATGGCTGAACCTGTGCCTGTAGAAATAGAGAATATAGGGAGAGAAATAAACTCCAGGTTTGATGACTACGCTCCTAGTGTAACTTCAGACGGAAAAACGCTCATATTCACTTCTAGAAGATCTGATACTGAAGGAGGAGAAGTAGATGAAACGAGCGATTATAAGTTTTTCGAAGACATTTATATTTCTGAATGGGATGAAAAACTAGGGGAATGGACAGATGCTGAAAGTTTACCAGGAGATGTAAACACTAAAAAGTATGATGCTGTTTTAAGTGTAGCACCTAATGGAAATCAAATGTTTGTCTATAAAAATGATGACAAGCTAGCAGGTGATATTTTCGTTTCTCAAAAAAACAAAAAAACAGGTGAGTGGTATGCTCCTGAGCGATTAGGGAAGCCAATAAACACTACATATTACGAAGGATCAGTGAGTATAACTGCTGATGGAAAATCTATGTACTTCATAAGTAACCGTACAGGAGGAGAAGGAAGAGGAGACATTTATGTGAGTGAAAAGGATAAGGATGGTAAATGGGCCAAGCCTAAAAACTTAGGGGAGATAATTAATACTGAAGATGATGAGAAATTTGTGTTTATCCATCCCAATGGAAAAACATTATACTTTTCATCCAAAGGTCATCAGACCATGGGAGGATATGACATTTTTAAGTCAGAAATAATTAATGGTGAATGGGGAACTCCAGTAAATGTGGGTTATCCTATAAATACAGTAAATGAGGAATCTACATTCTCATTAACAGCTGATAATTCTAAGTTATTCTTAGCAGCCGAGTATGATGACTCTAATGGCGAAAGGGATATATACATGGCAGATGTAAGTCAATATTCATTGATTTCGGCTGGATATGAGAGCGGTACTTTTGTAAGTATAGTAGGAAATGTAGGGTTAGGAGATGGTCCAGCTAAAAAGGCTTTACTTAAGTTTTATAACACTAAAAGTAACCGTTTTGTAGGTGAAGTGTATACAAATAAAGAAGGAAGGTTTAGAATGAACTTAACCGGTAATGAGGAGTACCGTGTGGAAATAGAGCATAAGGAAGGTAAGAAAACCATTATGCTAGATGCTAAAAGAACGGAGGGTTCTGACAATGTACTCAAGTTCGACTGGACTCTTTAACATTGAGAAATTACGGCCTCATAGGCAAGACTCTTAAGCATTCATTTTCGGAGAAGTACTTTTCTGATAAATTCAAGGAGGAGAAAATTTCAGATGCCAGCTACTCGCTTTTCGAGTTGGATAAAATTAGTGATGTACTTCCCTTAATTAAATCGGTAGACAATCTTAAAGGCTTTAATGTTACCATTCCTTATAAGGAGGAAATTCTAAAGTATTTGGATGAGTTAAGCCCTGAAGCAGAAAAAATTCAAGCGGTGAATACCGTTAAAATCTCCAACGGAAAGCTGATAGGCTATAACACAGATACCGTGGGATTTAAAAAATCATTAGCAGCAGTTCTTAAACCACATCACGAAAGAGCTCTTATTCTAGGAACCGGTGGTGCCAGTAAAGCCATAGCATATACTTTAGGAAAGTTAGGAGTAGATTATAAGTACATATCTAGAAATCCTCAAGCAGACCAACTGTCTTATGAAGATGTAAATAAGTATGTGATTAAGCATTTTCCGCTTATTATAAATACTACTCCGTTGGGCACTTTTCCTGATGTAGATTCGTATCCGAATATTCCATACGAGCATCTCACAGAACGGAGTTTACTATATGATGTAGTATATAATCCTGAAGAATCACTTTTCCTTAAAAAAGGAATTGAGCAAGGAGCCGCTGTCTTAAATGGATACCGAATGTTGGTCCTTCAAGCAGAGGCAAGTTGGCGAATATTTGTTGATTAACCTTCTGGGTTATTAGCTTCAAATAAAGCCATTACGGCACCTTCTGGATCCTTGAAAATTGTAAAGCGCCCATATGAAGATGGAGCAGTAGGCCCTTTGAGAATAGTTCCTCCTAATTCTTCTATTCTTAGGGATCTTTTTTCTATTTCATCCACATATACATACATAAGCCACTGTGAAGGAATATCTGAGTTCTGTCCTTTTTTATGACATATGCCTGAAAGTGGGTGTTCTGTTTCCGAGTGTGTCATGGTGTAATCATGATAATCGTCTACAGGAGTTTCTTGAATTTTCCATCCTATTACATCAGAATAGAATTTACTCAAAGGCTTGGCATTTTTAACTGTTAAGTCGAACCAGCCTATAGTTCCTAGTTGTGATTTATCGCTCATTGAATTTTACTTATATCTCAGCTATAAAGCTACGAGAAACTTAAATGTAATTGGACTATTTGTCTACTAAAATAAAGACGACTGGTTAGTTGATTTCTTGAAAAATTCTCCTTCATCTACCACTTCTAATTAATAGCTTAACTTAGCAGGAAGTGAGAGAAGAAGTAATCATAGTAGCCGGAGGCACAGGAAGTCGAATGAATTCGGAACTTCCAAAGCAGTTTATCAGTGTACTTAACAGGCCTGTTATAATTCACACTTTAGAAAAGTTTTATGCATGGAAACCTACCATGCATGTGGTAGTAGTGATGAATGAGTCGTTTATAGATCAGTGGGAGGAGCTACGAAAAGCTCATTTTCCAGATAAAGAAATTTCTACTGTATCTGGAGGTGAGACTAGGTTTCAATCTGTAAAAAACGGAATTTCTCGTTTAAAGCATAGTGGAGTAGTAGCAGTGCACGATGCAGCTCGACCTTGTGTTTCTGTAAAAGTTATAGGAGATTGTTTTCGCGTTGCAACGCTTAAGTCAAATGCCATTCCTGTTCTGAAAATTCAAGAAAGCTTAAGGAAAATTCAATCTGATGAAACTTCAGAATCTGTAAATAGAAACGATTATCTAATAGTTCAAACACCTCAATGTTTTCATACTGATAAACTAAAAGAAGCCTATGAAGTAGCCGAGAATTATTCGTTTACCGATGACGCCTCGGTAGTAGAATCACATGGGCAGCAGGTAAACTTAGTAGAAGGAAATCGGGAGAATCTTAAGGTTACTCAACCGTCCGACTTAGAGTTGGTTGAGGTTTTTTTAAGGGGTTAAATACTCCTTTTCTTCCTGATCCATTTTATCTGGAAAACTCTGATAAATAGCCTCTCTGGTAGGCCAGTTGGAAGTCTTTTTCATCCAAACAATCAATCCTACTACTATGGCTGCACTTACAGCAGCTAGTATCCATGAAACTTCAGTGCTTTCTACTTGTTCCTCAGAAATCAAGTCGGTATGTTGTGCTACATAGTACCCAATTACTCCTAAAGAATTATTAATGAAGTGTGCTAAAATTGGCAGCCATATACTTCCTGAATAAATGAGAATATACCCGAAGAACGCACCGAGTAGCACACGTGGAAGGAACCCAAAAAATTGAAAATGAATGCCACTAAAAATGATGGCAGTAGCCCAAATAGCTAGGTGAGAATTACTAAAGGCTTTGGCTAGTTGAGATTGGAGTGCTCCACGGAATAAGAACTCTTCGCAGATAGCTGGTAATACTCCTACGAGTGCTATGGTAATTAAAAGCGAGCCTATTCCATCCATGGCTAGCATTACCTTCATTACTTCAGCCGTTTGGTCTTCTAGTTCTTTTAGTTTGGCTATAAATCCTCCTCTGTCTTCTAGAAGTGCTATGTTAAGCTCTCCAGCATATGCTATCACTACTAAAGCTACTAAGGCTAGGAGTATAGTGATAATGATATGTACGAATTTGGGTTTCTTTAAACTAAAGTTAGTCACCGAACTCCAGCCAAAAATCTTGACAAAAATTAATGCTGGCAGAAGAAAACCACCTAGCTGGGTGAATACAGTTTGAATTCGTAATCCAAACTTTCCTTCGATATCTATACCTGTGGCTTTGCATATTCCAAAACCCGCGAGTGAAAACACGATAATTCCCACTAAACTCAGCATAAAAAGAATTATAGCTCGAGGAATTGGGTGTGTTTGATGCATTGAAGCATTATTCATAGTACTTTTGCATTTTTAACTTTAGGTGGTAAAAATAGCTGATATAGAATTAGGAGAATTTCCATTACTTCTGGCTCCGATGGAGGATGTGAGTGATCCTCCTTTCCGTGCTTTATGTAAAAAGTATGGAGCTGATCTGATGTACACAGAGTTTATTTCATCGGAAGGACTGATTAGAGATGCTGTAAAAAGCACCCAAAAGTTGGACATTTTCGAATATGAAAGACCTGTAGGTATTCAAATTTTCGGTTCGAATATTGACTCTATGAAAAGGGCCACTGAAGTCACAGAAGGAGCTAATCCAGATATTATAGACATCAATTATGGCTGTCCGGTTAAAAAAGTAACTGGAAAAGGAGCAGGAGCAGGAATACTTCAGGATATTCCTAAAATGGTAGAGATGACTAGGGAAATTGTTAATTCTACTAGACTACCTGTCACAGTTAAAACTCGTCTTGGGTGGGATGATAACTCTAAGTACATAGTAGAGGTAGCCGAAAGACTTCAAGATGTGGGTATAAAAGCTATTTCTATTCATGGCCGAACTCGTAAGCAAATGTATAAGGGAGATGCTGATTGGTCATTAATTTCAGAAGTGGCTAATAATCCTAGAATGAACATTCCGGTATTCGGTAATGGAGATATCACTACACCAGAAAAAGCTGTGGAATACAGAGACAAGTATGGAGTAGATGGAATAATGATAGGAAGAGCTAGTATCGGTTATCCATGGGTGTTTAATGAAATTAAACACTTTATGAAAACAGGTGAACACTTAGCTCCACCCACTATTGTAGATAGAGTAGAAGCAGCCAAAGAACATCTCAGAAGAAGTTTAGAGTGGAAAGGTGATAGATTGGGTGTGGTAGAAATGAGAAGACATTATGCCAACTATTTCAGAGGTGTTCCACACTTTAAAGAGTGGCGTATGAAAATGGTTACTGAAATGGAACCTCAGGTAATCTTTGAAATTTTAGATACTGTGAGTAGAGAATTTAAAGATTTTGAGTTTTTCGAATCGTAGACTATTCTGTTTCTTTTAACTTCCCTACCAAATAGTTCACCATTAGATAAGTAGCTATTACCCCTACTAAAATCACAGTAGATATAATTATCAGTATATCCATTCCATTTATTTTAATAGGATAGAAATCTACCACGGTGCCATGCAGGCGTAACAGTCCAAATTTTTGTTGGGCCACACATAAAGCCAGGCCTAACGCACTTCCGACTATAGCTCCTATAATATTGATAAGGGCACCTTCTAAGATGAATATCTTTTTAATAAAAGGCCAAGTAGCTCCCATGGATTTTAACACTGAAACATCTCTTTGTTTTTCTAGAACTAGCATGGTTAAAGACGCCATTCCATTAAATACAGCTATGATTAAAACAAAAAGGAGGATAAGGAACACTGCCTTTTTTTCAGTGGCATTGGTCTCATAAACCAGAGGATTTTTCTCTCTTCGAGTCTTTACGCTATACGCATCTCCTATAATGGATTTAATGTCACTTTTAACTTTTTCTGCATTTTGTTCATCGTCTACTTCTATACCTATAAATGAACTTTGGTTTTCATAGTCGAATATTTTTCGAGCAAATGCCAATGTAGTAATCACATACTTTACATCCATTTCCGCATTTATGCTAAATGCTCCTGAAGTGGAAACTACCTCGTCTCTTAATGCATTTTTTCTGGCTATTGATAAACGTTTTCCTCGAATTGGAGCATAGATTCTTAAAGATTCACTTTCTCCATTTCTCAACCGAAGTCCTAAATCTCCAGCTACTCCAGCACCGGGAATAACATAATTTTCTCCAGCTTCATGCAGATTATATTCTCCATAAATTACATTTGATTTTATGCCGGTAAAGTGAACAAATGTGGTGTCAATACCTATAAT
>CAJXOV010000065.1 GCA_913057815.1 uncultured Flavobacteriales bacterium | reverse complement strand
ACAACACCCAAGTAGAGAATCCAATAAAAAAGCATTTAATGGATTTATGACTAGACTCAAGTGGCACTGTCATTTTATTCAAAAATTCGAGGTAGAATGCCGGTATGAAACTCACTGTGTAAACAGTGGTTACGAAAATCTAGCACATGAAAATGATGATGCCAAGTTAACTGCATGGAAAGAGGGAAAAACAGGATATCCTATGGTAGACGCATGTATGAGGGCTGTCGTAAAAACTGGCTGGATTAATTTTAGAATGAGAGCTATGCTGGTTTCATTTCTATGCTTTAATTTAGATCAAGACTGGCGAAGAGGTGTTTATCATTTAGCCCAGCAGTTTTTAGATTTTGAACCCGGTATTCATTATACACAGTTTCAAATGCAAGCAGGTACTACTGGAATAAATACGGTGAGAATGTACAATCCAGTCAAGCAAAGTCAAGACCATGATCCTGATGGGATTTTTATAAAAAAATGGGTTCCTGAATTAAAAAACGTTCCGATTCAATTTATTCATGAACCATGGCTAATGACTGAAATGGATAAAGCCATGGATGACTTAGAAAATTTTTCATACCCCGATCCTATTGTAGATTTGCAAAGCACTGCAAAAAGTGCTCGATCCAAAATATGGGGTCATAAAAAAGACAAGCAAGTAGTGGCAGAGAAGGCCCGAATTATTACAACTCATACAAGAAATTCTTTCAAGAAAACTAAAAAATGAATCTGACTAAAAAAGATATAGAAAGCGCCCAAAAGACGTTCAGACTAAACCTAATCAACTCGATAACAGGAATTAAACCTGCTAATTTAATAGGTTCTGTGTCAAATTCTGGACAGGAAAACTTAGCCATTTTTAGCTCAGTAATTCACCTAGGGAGTAATCCTGCTTATATGGGATTTATGATGCGCCCAGTTGGCGGTGTTCCTAGACACACTTATGATAATATCATAGAAAACGAAGTGTACACGATAAACTCCATTCCCACTCATTTGATAGAGAAAGCCCATTACACTTCAGGTAAGTTTAGTTTGGACGAAAGTGAATTTGAGCGTTGCCATATACAATCCGAATACATAGCAGGATTCAAACCACCTTTCGTGAAAGAAAGTCCTATAAAATTAGGGATGAAATTACAGGACAGAGTTCCTATAAAGCTTAACGGATGTACGATGATCATAGGTAGCATAGAGCATCTAATTATACCTGATGAGCTTGTGGCAGATAACGGCTACGTGAATTTGGATAAAGGAAATGTAGCGGGGATCAGCGGATTGAACACGTATTATGATTTAAAAAAAATGGACCAGTTTCCATTCGTTAGAGATAATCAGGTTCCTGATTACTTTAGTTAATCTAGATCAAGAACAGAAAGACTCTTTCTGCTTAATTTTATTCCATGGCCAACAATGAAAAATTATTTATAGAGGAGCGAAGCAAAGACATAGGTAACTTCTTAGTAGGAAGGCTCCTTCCCTTTAATAAAAAACGACAAGTAGGCCCATTTACGTTTATTGATCACATGGGTCCTTCTACCATAGGTCCAGATAAATACTTGGGCGTGGATCAGCACCCGCATATAGGTCTTTCTACACTTACCTATTTAGTAGAAGGTTCAATAGAACACAAAGACAGCACCGGAGCACATAAAATCATCAATTCTAGAGATGTTGGATTCATGACCTCGGGTAAAGGAGTAGCGCATTCTGAAAGAACTCCAATACAATACCAAGATGGAAAGGTTCATCCTATTCATGGATATCAGGTTTGGGTAGCTCTTCCAAAAGAGAAAGAAGAAATGGAGCCTCGATTTGATTTCATTCCTTATGCTCAACTGCCTAAATGGGAATCAGATGGGTTGCGTTACACCCTCATTGCTGGAGAAGGATTTGGCAAGACATCTCCCCTTCCAGTTCATTCACCTTTATTTATGATGGAAATAGAAGCTACAGAAGACGCTGAACTTTGTATAGCAGACCAGCTCAAAGGAGAAATAGCTGTAGTGGTATGCAATGGTGAAATAGAAGATGGAGAAAACACCGTTTCCAGTGGTCAAATGATGATTTCTAAAACTGAGAATGAGTGTAGCATAGCGTTGCAACGCAGAACCAGAATCCTTCTCTTCGGAGGGGAACCACTGCCAGAAGAACGATTTCTACTTTGGAATTTTGTTTCCCATTCGAAAGAGCGATTGAAGCAAGCTGCTGCTGATTGGAAAGCAAAGAAGTTCCCGAAAATAGCTGGTGATGACACCTACATTCCCATGCCAGAACCGAAGTTCAAGCAGAAATGAAAAAACAGCATTTGCCTAAAAAACATGTGTCACCTGTGGTTTGCCTTTTACTTGGCGAAAAAAATGGACTAAAGTTTGGGAAGATGTCAAATACTGCAGTGAACAGTGCAGAAGGAATAAAATCGGAGTAGGTTCTGAGACTTAAACGTGAAATTAGAACAGCATCTTTGCTTTAAACTTTTTGAAGTGCAACTCATCAACCTCATTTTCCCCCATCAATTATTTGAAGTTTCCCCTCTTCTAGAAATGAAGGGAGAATTCATCCTGATTGAGGAACACTTATTTTTTAGTCAGTATAAATTCCACAAGCAGAAACTGGCATTTCATAGAGCCAGTATGAAGTTTTATGAATCATTCTTGAGGCAAAACAGCAAAACAGTAAGGTATATCGATTCCAAGGATGAGCTGGCAGATGTTCGTGCTTTGATTCTAGCTTTGAAAGGAGAAGGGATAACAGCATTAAATGTTATAGACCCAACTGATAATTACCTAGAGCGCAGAATGAAAGAAAAATGCGCTGAATCTGAAATAGAGCTCAATTTCTTAAAAAGTCCTCTCTTTCTGAATGGTAAAGATGAAAACGCCTCGTTTTTCAAACCAGATAAAAAGAAGTTCTACCAAACTAAATTTTACACTGAGGAGCGTAAGAAAAGAGACATTCTAATTAGTGGAGATGGGCAGCCTGAAGGAGGCAAATGGACATATGACGTGGATAACAGAAAGAAATATCCAGCTAAAAAGAACCCACCACCTGTTCACTTTCCAGATCAAAATGAGTTTTACATTGAGGCTTGTGCTTATGTCGAAAAACACTTTCCTGATAATTATGGAGAACTCACTCCGCTCCCACTTTATCCTGCAGATTTCAAGAACTCTAAGGAATGGCTTCAGCAGTTCTTTGAAAATCGTTTTCATGAATTTGGGCCCTATGAAGATGCTATAGTTTCTGGAGAGAATATATTGAATCATAGTGTGCTCACTCCTATGATGAATGTGGGACTTCTCACTCCTGAGTTTGTTTTGGATGAAGCTATGAAATTCGGAAAAGAGAACAATGTTCCACTGAATTCTTTAGAAGGCTTTGTAAGACAAATTATGGGCTGGAGAGAGTTCATTAGAGGAGTTTATGAAGCTTCTGGTTCTAAAGAAAGAACGACTAATTTCTGGGGATTTGAAAGGAAGATTCCAAAATCATTTTATGATGGAACTACAGGCATTCCTCCCATAGACGATACGATAAAAAAACTCTTAAAAACTGGCTACAATCATCACATAGAGCGGTTAATGGTATTAGGAAACTTCATGGTGCTTTGTGAGTTTCATCCTGATGAAGTGTATAAATGGTTCATGGAAATGTACATAGATGCTTATGATTGGGTGATGGTAACCAATGTATATGGTATGAGCCAATTTGCCGATGGTGGTCTCATGGCTACCAAACCATACATCAGCGGCAGTAATTACCTTATGAAAATGAGTAATTATAAAAAAGGAGACTGGCAAAAAACGTGGGATGGTCTTTTCTGGAGGTTCATGCACGTACACAGAGATTTTTTCTTAAAAAACCCTAGACTAGGAATGCTTGTTAGAACCTTTGATAAAATGGATGAAGAAAAGAGGAACAAACATATTCAGAATGGTGAGGAATTCTTGACCAAATTATGATATAATTACAGCTTAATTACTTTAATTTTACATGCTGAAATGACAGAAATAGAAAGAATCACCTCAGAATTAGCTCCGCTAAGAGAAGCATTAAGATCTCATAAGATTTACACTCATTTATCAGATATAGAAGATGTAAAAACCTTCATGTCTGGTCATGTCTTTGCTGTTTGGGACTTTATGTCTTTATTAAAGGCATTGCAACGTGATTTAACCTGCATCTCAGTACCTTGGATGCCCGTAAAGAATTCATTAACTGCTAGATTCATTAATGAAATCGTTCATGGAGAAGAATCTGATATCAACGAACTGGGTGAGCCTAAAAGTCATTTTGAGATGTATTTAGACGCCATGCATGAAATGGGCGCAGACACCACTAAGATTAACCAATTTACTGCTGATTTAACCTCTGGAAAAAGTGTACTAGAAAGTTTAGATTCTCTTTCTGATTTCAACTCCATATTAGATTTTACAAGATTCACTTTTGATGTCATAAAAACCGGAAAAGCTCATAGTATAGCCTCTGCATTTACATTTGGAAGAGAAGACATCATTCCAGATATGTTTATAGAAATTCTTAAAAAAGCAGACCCAGACAACAGTCAGTTCACCAAGTTTAATTATTACTTAGAAAGGCACATAGAGCTGGATGGAGATGAACACGGTCCACTTTCATTAAAAATGATAGTAGAGCTATGCGGAAATGATTCTGAAAAATGGAGTGAGGTAGAAAGGATAGCCAAGAAATCATTACAGGCCAGAATTCAGCTTTGGGATTCTGTAAGTTCGAAAATAATTTCATCCAATCAAGTTCTTTATTCCTAAAGGAATTTACTTTTGGGCTAGATTCAAAGTTAAGTTGAACCCAATTCAAACGATCATAGAACTCCTCTCCTCTCAAAACCTCTGGGAAAAAGACATCATCTTAGAACGGAATGAATATTTAAAAGTAAAAGGAAGCGTGGACACTAATATTTATTTAGTCACTTCTGGGAGTCTTAGAGTGTATGTGGTAGAAGAGTTTGAGGAACACACCATTCGGTTTGGTTATCAGGATAATATATTGGCTTCTCTAGATTCATACATCTCAGAAAAACCATCTGATCTCTACATTCAGGCTCTGAAGAAAACGGAGTTGAAATCTATATCTAAGGCTACATTTATGAGCTTTATAAATAGTTCGGCTAACCACCTCCAGCTATGGCTTGTTATTATTGAACAACTGGTATATCAGCAGCTAGAGCGAGAAAGAGACATTCTTACTTCTTCACCTCTAGAAAGGTATAAACGAGTTTTAGCCAGAAGTCCTCAGTTATTCCAGGAAATCCCTAATAAATACATAGCCTGTTACCTTCGAATGAGTCCTGAAACACTTTCGCGTTTAAAAAAGTCTTGACTTCAATCAATGTTTTTAGGCATTGCAACGCTGAAATTTGTAAAAAAACCTGAAGCCATGAAATTCAATTCAGAAAAACTAATCTCAGATCTGGTGGAATTGACCAGAAAGAATTTAAACATAGCCGAAAATTTAAAAAATAAATCGGTAGAAGAATTAAATAGAAAATCATCTCCAGAAAGCTGGAGTTCTCTCGAATGTATAGAACACCTGAATAGATATGGAGATTTTTACATGCCTGAAATAAACAGTCGAATTTCAAATTCAGAATTGAACAAAGTAGCTGTATTTAAAAGCAATTGGCTCGGAAATTACTTCTCAAATATGATGAAATACAGAGAGAAACTCAACTCAATGAAAACTCTTAGCTCAATGAATCCAAAAGGAAGTTCACTTGACAAATCTGTATTAGATAAGTTTATCTCTCAACAGAAAACAACCTTAGAGTTATTAGACAAAGCCAGGTTAGTAAATTTAACTAAAACCAAAACTTCAATTTCTATATCTAAATGGATCAAACTTAGACTAGGTGACACATTCAGGGTAGTTATCTATCATAACGAAAGGCATTTAGTTCAGGCAATGAAAGCTTCATCTTAGAAAAATTCACACAAAAAAAAACGCATTTTGATTAGACAAAAATGCGCTTTTTAAATTCTATTAGAATTAACTATTTATGGATGGATCCTGTAACTCTTTTCATAAACTCATTCATAGCCTCTTTTTCAGGTTTCCCTTCTTTTACAGCTGTGTTCACCTCTAGGGCTCCATACATATTGGAGAGCAATTCTCCTATCACATCTAATTCTTCATCTTTTATAGCGGACGAATCTGTTAGGTGTTCTAAAACCTCTATCGTTTCAAGAACATAGTCCTGGTCGTTTTCCTTAATAAAGGAATTAATGTGTTTAATTACTGGTAATCTCATCTACAAATTCTTTTAAAACATCAACCTTATTAGTTTGGATCTGCCTTACTAACTCTCCATTTCTGAAAGCAGCAAATGTCGGTAGATTGTCCACATTGGCCAATTTTCTACTTTCTGGATTCTTCTCTGCATCTATCATAATAAACTCAGCATTTTCATGCTCAGTAGCCATTCTTTTAAACTTAGGCTTCATTATTCTACAGTTCCCACACCAACCTGCCGAAAACTGCACAAGAACAGTTTCATTCGAATCGATAGTAGCTTTCAGCGTATCTTCAGTTAATTCTGTAAACATTTGCTTAATCGATTTTAGTTCATAGAAAGGTACTCAGCAGTTCCTTTTCTATCTGCAGCCATAGCAGTTTTTCCCTCTTCCCAGTTAGCAGGACATACTTCTCCGTTTTTCTGAACATGTGTGAAAGCGTCTATCAGTCTTAAAAACTCATTTACGTTTCTACCTACTGGCATATGATTTACTCCTTCATGGAATACTACACCTTCTTCATCTAATAAATAAGTAGCTCTGTAAGTGACACTGTCTCCTACTACTAATTCAGCATCTAAATCTTCATCATATATTACTTCTTGGATATCTAAGATCTCTAGTAAAGAAGAAAGATTTCTATTAGAGTCTGCCAAAAGGTTATATGTTACACCTTCTATTCCTCCTTGATCTTTAGCCGTATTTAACCATGCAAAATGTACTTCTGGAGTATCACATGATGCTCCAATAACTATAGTGTTCCTTTTTTCGAATTCACCTAAAGCTGCTTGAAAAGCGTGAAGCTCAGTAGGACAAACGAATGTAAAATCCTTTGGGTACCAAAAAAGTAACACCTTCTTTCCGTTTTTCTTAGCTTCTTCAAATACGTTTACTTTGATAGTATCACCCATTTCGTTCATGGCAGACACTTCTAGACTTGGAAATTTTTTTCCTACAATTGACATTGATTTCTTTTTTTAAAATTTTCGGCAAAAGTAGTAGTTATTAGGTTTAGGCATTATCAATTTTAACTAACATTGTTATAGATTTTACCAATAATGAATTTCCAACAATTAGAGTACGTCATAGCCGTTCACGAGCAGAAACAATTTTCTAGAGCAGCCGACACTTGTCATATTACACAAGCTACCCTGAGTTCTATGATTAAAAAGTTAGAGGAAGAGTTAAAAATAGTTCTTTTTGACCGCTCCAGACAGCCGGTGGTAACGACTGAAGAAGGATTGAAATTCGTACTAAAGGCTAAGAAAATTCTAGCGTTGCAAAGCGAATTATTCCAGCTAGAACCTGATCAAAACACGGAGTTAACTGGTAAAATCAGACTTGGAGTTATTCCTACTGTAGCCAATTCTTTATTGCCTTTAATCCTACCTTCAATTATTAAGAAACATCCTCAATTAGAGATAGTTATTTCTGAGGTAACCACTGTGGAAATAAAGGAACAGCTAAAAGCAGACAAAATAGATGCAGGAATACTAGCGACACCCGTAAATGATGAAACCTTGGAAGAGAATATACTTTACTATGAAGCCATGATGGTTTATGGCGTAAATGGTAAAGAGAAAAAATTTCTCAGTTCTGCTGATATTAAAAATGAGAAAATATGGCTTCTTGAAGAAGGAAACTGCTTTAGAAACCAAAGCATTACTCTTTGTAATATTCAAGAAAAATCTAACCAGCCTAATAATATAACATTCAAAGGAAGCTCCTTTGATACGCTTATTAACCTAGCGGATAAATTTGGGGGATTCACTCTCATTCCCGAATTGTATTTTAATCTAATGGCCAAGGAGAAACAAAAGAGAACACGTCACTTTGAAAAACCTCTTCCTGTTCGAGAAATTAGTATGATTTATCACAGGCCTTTTGCTAAGCGAAGAACTATAGATTTGTTATCTGAATTAATCGTTAGCGAAATAACACCTCTCCTAATAACGACTGAGCACAAAGCCAAGGACCTATCAATTATAGGGATTGAATGAAATACTTATTGCTAGAAAACATATCTAATCGAAAGCGCTCCACCATCTCCACCAAATCCTGTGTAGCCTACTAAGTTGAAATAAGGTTTCCAATCTAATCCTAAATTAATTGGAAACTCTGACAAAGTATATTCCAACCCTACAATTCCGTCTATTCCGATGACCGCAGTATTACTCCTTGATCCTGTCCATCGAGAGTTATATCCATTATAAAAGGCTACATGAGCTCCTCCACCATAATAAAACTTCAACCTTTCTTCCTGAAAAGCTTCCTGATGAATTTCATACAACCCTGTTATTCTAATCCCTCTATATCTAAAACTCAAGATACCCTCCGCTGCTGCACTTTCATTTAAAAAGTGTTTTACCGTAAACCCATTAAAAAAACCCCCTCTAATTCCTGCAGCAGTACTATAATCCTGACTAAAAGAATAAGAGATTCCTGTGCTTAATAACACCAAGATTAAAAATAATTTTTTCATGTTTAATATTTTCTACTAATGATAGATTGTAATTCTTCGAATGAGTTATCAATTATAGTTCCAATTAGTTCAATTTGAAAATAAAAGTGCCTGTCTAGCAAATTTCGTTAATCAAATTTTTTTATTAAAAAATGGGGCTTGTCAAACAAGCCCCATTAAATTCTCTAGACTAGAGATATTTTCTACTTCAAATCAAAACGATCTAAATTCATCACCTTAGTCCAAGCCGAAACGAAATCTTCTACAAAAGACTCCTTAGCATCATTC
>CAJXOV010000064.1 GCA_913057815.1 uncultured Flavobacteriales bacterium | reverse complement strand
ACATGATACTGCCATAATGCTGCATATAGTTGAAGCTAAAATGGAGGAAATAAAAAGAGAATTTTTCATATAAAGTTAGTTGGGATGAAATTAACGATTAACAGCTGCTTGAATCTTTATTTTTTATCATTATAATTCCATCTTTCTGTGAAATTGTAAACGGAATTTTCTCAAAAGTACACTTTGGTTCTATGGTAAACTGTACGTGTCCGTCAAATTGAAAATCTTCTTTGGTATTGATTTTGAAATGTTGGGCACAAATGGTTCTTTCTACTAGGGCTTTAGTGTCCCTCTGTTCAAAGGGTTCGAAAATCTCACCTGCAGGAGGGATTTCTATTAAATCGCCAAGAGGTGTAATGTTTTTATCATCTGCTACTAGAGTGAATTTTCCACTAAAATTATCGCTTGAGAAATGGGAGAGGATGTAAGAACCTTCGTCAGGAATAATCGTGACATTTAAGGCGTAAACATCAACTTCTACATACTCAAAATCAAAGGTGATATAATATGGGATAATGTCTTTCCATTTGCTTTGATGATTGGTGGCTTCTGTTTCTATGAATGTTAAGCTATTCTCAGAGCTAGATGTTTGATTTATAATTTCCGATTCTCCTGAACAAGAGCATGCTAAAGATAAAATTAAAACAAGAGATATTGAGAGTGAATTTTTCAAAGTCATAGAATTTTAATCAAATATATTCTGACTTACGCGAAACTCTTTAAACGTATGTAAATTAACGTAAAACAGTTTAATTTGTAATTCGGTTAAACCTTTAGCCAATTATACTGTCAAACATTCATGATAAAAGTCTCAATAATAGCTCTGTCTATTCTTTCTTTCACTTTTTCTTTTGCACAGCAAAACAATGTCTTACTCATTATAGTAGATGACTTAGGTGTTGATCCTGTATTAGGTTTTATGCCTGAGGCGTTGCAAAAAGCAAATACGCCTATCATCGACTCTTTAAGAGAATCAGGAGTGACGTTTAGCAAGGCATGGACCAACCCCATTTGTTCTCCTACTAGATCGGCTATCATCACTGGGAAGTACGGATTTAGAACTGGGGTGTTGAATGCTACAAACCTGGCTTTGATAGATCCTTATGAGCAAATATTGCATAATTATTTGAATCAAGAATCCGATGGGGAGTTAAGCAGTTCTATCATCGGTAAATGGCATTTGGGCGGTGATGCTAGTTCAGAATATCCAATGTTTATGGGAGTTCCTCATTATGCAGGAATTATGTCTGGAGCCGTTTCTGATTATGAAGATTGGACCTATACAGAAAACGGAATAGGAACGAACTCGTTGGAGTATACCACTACTAAACTTACTGATGAAGCCATAGATTGGATTAACCTTCAAGATCAATCCTGGTTTTGTTGGCTGGCCTATAATGCACCTCACACACCATTTCACCTTCCTCCAGCTGATCTTCATACTTCAGATGGACTTGTGGACGATGATGTAATTATTGAGAATGACCCTTTGCCTTATTACTTGGCTATGGTTGAAAGTCTGGATACTGAAATAGGGCGACTAATTTCAGAAATCCCAGAAGATGAGCTTGCCTATACTACTATTATCTTCATTGGTGACAATGGTAGTCCGGGTCAAGTAGCGCAGTCGCCATATAATACCAACAGAGCCAAAGGATCTCTTTTTCAAGGTGGAATTCATGTTCCATTAATTGTAAGTGGTAATCAGGTTTCTAGGGAGAATGAAATTGATTCATCTCTCATAGTTTCTTCAGATTTATTCTGTACTATTTCGGAGCTTGCAGGTTATGAGCTTAATGAATACGAAGATAGTTTTAGCTTTAAAAGCTTATTAACAGAGGAGAATACCGGTCAGCGTGATTGCTCTTTTACCGATATACAAGATGGTCAGAAAGGCTATGGATGGTCAGCTAGAGATGAGAGATTTAAATACACCATCTGGGATTCTGTTCCAGAGCGGTTTTATGATCTTTGGGTAGATCCCTTTGAATTAAACGGTCTGTTAAACGGGATGGGGAATTTGACCTCTGAGGAGCAAGATGCTTTTGATAAACTCTCTCAAGTCAGAGAAACACTTTCCATAGAAGAAAGATCTATCGAAACTTTTGAGATGTATCCAAATCCAGTAGAATCCATTTTGAATGTGGTAAGTTCGTTGAAAAATGAATCTATTTATATCTATGATTTCTCAGGTAGAGTAATGTTAAAGTCTGCGTCTCACTCAAAAATAGATGTATCATTTCTTCAATCAGGAGTTTATTTTATCCAGACAGGCACTACGATTCATCAATTAGTAAAGCAGTAATTTTCGATGATCTTCTATGGAGTTAGCGCTGTATGATAATTTTTTTCTGTACTAGAACATCTTGTCCTGTGATTCTTAAGTAGTATACTCCGTTGGGGTAGCTGTTTAAATCTAATTTTCCCTGAATACTTCCTCCAGGACTCGCTAGCATGAGCTGCCCAATAGAATTGAAAATTGAGATGGTAAGACCATTCCCTGGTAAAGGGTAAATGTTAATCTCACCTCTTGAAGGATTTGGGTAAATAGAATAATCGGGAAGAGCTGATGGTTCTTCTACGCTTAACCAATTAAAATCACAGTTGCCAGGCATGTTAGCATCCATCCAGGTTAATCTTTCTGTTATCCAGTTTTTTAGGTACTCTATTTCTCCTTCGTAAGTGTCGGGGAAATTATCTGGCTCTATCCATATTTGCTCACCTATGAAATCCCAAGTCTCAAAATTTCTTTCCAGTGGATTAGTAAGTGAAGCTACATAAGTGTCTATCCAGTTAAAAATCGAGTCTTGGTGAAAAACTCCTTCTCTCAGTTCGTTCCAGCGACAGTATGCTGCATTCTGGAAAAGTGTGTCGTTCATCATAGCTTGCCAAAACATAGGCATACTTTCTAAATCTCCACAATCGTTTTGGTTTTGAAGATAAGTCCAGCCGTTGGTCACATCGGAAGAACAAACAGTAGAAAGACCATAAGTCTGGTCGAAATCCCATATGGGACCCGCTTTTAATCTGCTGTCATTGTTATTTCTGTCCTTATGCATATAAGAACTAAGCTTGTACCCATCTGAGTTTTTAGAAAATTCATTGATAAGCAGGAAATCCACAAATGACTTAGTGTCTATGTAGTCATTATACCTAAATCCTTGAGTGTTTGTGTAATCGCCAGCAAATACCGCATTCTCAAATTCATCCATAAATCCTTTGATGTACGTTTTTTGAGCTGGTAAAATGTTGGCTGCTTTAGGGTAGTAATATTGGTAAGGCATCGGGTAGCCCGCCTGTGAATTATATTCAGAGTAAAAAAGATCTTCATAATCTACATCCCATGTCCAATCCATTCTCAAAATGTAACCACCAGTTAACGAATCTCCCGCTAAATCATCCAAATCTAGTTTGGCTATATCCACACGGTCATCATCACGCTTTATCTGTTCAGTTAAGATATAAACCCCTTGGTACTCTCCATTTAGGGTGACTTCAACATAGCGCCAGTCAGCAGCATAATGTCCCATCTGTTGAGCTAGGTAGAAGCTCATTGGAATTCTTAGTTGCGTTTTATCTATGACCATTGCATGAAGTACCCAATCTTCCTCGCCACCCATTCCTAAGAGGTTTACAGAAATTTCATTTTGCACATCATCCCATAATTCAATGGTATACGTTTTCTTATCAAAATCCTGTGTGCTATTCCCACGGGTTTCTATTCCTATATTTCCATTGTATTCTGTAAATGGATCTGTCAATTGATTGACTACTCCTTCTCCGCCATAAATAATACCCATATCACCTAAAATTTTTGGCTCATCAGGGATTTCTATACCGTTGGTCGTTAGAACTATAATTGGTAATTCACTTTGAGTGAACTCTTGCGCTTGTGCATAAGCGTTGCAAAGCAGAACTACTGCTAGAAGTATGTGGTTTTTCAATATGATTCAGGTTTTTAAGTTGATTTCAAATTAGCATATTAAATATAACGAAAATATTTGGGCAAGAGTTGTGAAGGGTGAGTGTCATTTTTTCGTCAAATCTGATAGGCGGGAGATTTTCATTGGGTTATCTGACTTAGCGTTGCAGCGCATATGAACCTGCATAAAAACATGTGAATGTTAATAAAACCACATGAAGTAGTAGGGGCTGAGAGGTGAATAGTTTTTACTTTTAGCCTTTCCAAAATAGGCCGTTAGGCTTTGTTTTAACCGCAAAACATTCGCTTTAAGAAATGTCAGAAGAAGTAAAATATACCGAGGATAATATACGCTCGCTCGATTGGAAAGAACACATCCGAATGAGACCTGGTATGTATATCGGAAAACTCGGTGATGGTTCTTCTCCTGATGATGGGATTTATGTGCTTCTTAAGGAGGTGATGGATAACTGCATAGATGAGTTCGTGATGGGCGCGGGCAGAACTATAGATGTGAATATCAAGGATGATAAAGTAGTAGTTCGTGATTACGGAAGAGGAATTCCACTAGGGAAAATAGTGGATGTCGTCTCCAAGATGAACACGGGTGGAAAGTATGATTCTAAGGCGTTTAAGAAATCTGTAGGACTGAATGGAGTAGGAACCAAGGCGGTGAATGCGCTTTCATCTTATTTCAAGGTTCAGTCTGTAAGAGAAGATAAAATTAGAGTTGCCGAATTCAGTGTAGGGAATCTTACTGGCGTTACTGATGCTGAGGAGACTGCCAAGCGAAAAGGAACGCTGGTGCAGTTCACACCTGATGTAGATATTTTTAAGAATTACAAGTATAAGATGCAGTTTGTAGAGCGTCTTATTTGGAATTACTGTTACCTGAATAGAGGGCTTACCATTAATTTCAATGGTGAGAAATACACCTCTGAGCATGGTCTTAAAGACTTGCTAGAGAATAGCATAAATGAAGAGACGTTATATCCGATCATTCATATAGAAGGTGAAGATATAGAAGTAGCTATTACTCATACGAACGGTTATGGAGAGGATTATTACTCTTTCGTAAACGGACAGTACACTACTCAGGGTGGAACGCACCATAGCGCATTCAGAGAGGCGTATGTGAAAGTGGTTCGTGATTTCTTCAAAAAGGACTACGATGCCCAAGACATCCGTTCTAGTATTACTGCAGCTGTGGCTGTGAAGGTGATGGAACCTGTTTTTGAAAGTCAGACCAAAACCAAGTTAGGATCTACAGAAGTGGAGCCGGGTGGGCAGACTATGAGAGCATTTGTTCTGGAGTTTCTGAAGAAAGAGCTCGATAATTTTCTGCATAAGAATCCTGCTATTGCTGATGGATTGCTTAAAAAGATATTGCAAAGCGAAAGAGAGCGAAAGGACTTAGCGGGAATTAAGAAACTAGCCAGAGACAGAGCCAAAAAGGCCAATCTGCACAATAAGAAATTACGTGACTGCAGAACGCACCTCACAGATTTAAAGAAGGATAGAAGGGAAGAAACCACCATATTCATTACCGAGGGAGATTCTGCCAGTGGTTCCATTACGAAGTCGCGTGACCCATATACTCAGGCTGTATTTAGTTTGAAAGGAAAGCCACTGAATAGTTATGGACTGACCAAGAAAATAGTCTACGAAAACGAAGAGTTTAACCTTTTACAGGCAGCTCTAAACATAGAAGACGGACTTGAAGGGCTGCGTTACCAAAAGGTGGTTATAGCTACTGATGCTGATGTAGATGGGATGCATATACGATTGCTTCTGCTTACGTTCTTTCTTCAGTTTTTTCCAGACTTGGTAAGACAAGGTCATGTGTATGTATTGCAGACGCCACTGTTTAGAGTAAGAGATAAAAAACAAACGTTTTACTGCTACTCTGAACTAGAGAAGCAAGAGGCAATAGAAGCACTGAAAGGAAAATCTGAGATAACACGATTCAAAGGATTGGGAGAGATTAGCCCAGATGAGTTTAAGAATTTTATAGGTGAAGATATGCGAATAGACCCTGTGGTGCTAGGGCAGGAGGCTGCTATTTCTGAATTGCTTTCTTTCTACATGGGTAAGAATACGCCTGATAGACAGCAGTATATAATAAATAATTTAAAAGTAGAAAAAGACGCAGTGGAGGATACTGAAGCTGCGTAAGGGACGATTTACCAATGACTGAACATTCAGAAGACGATAATTTAGAGAGAGACGAAGAATTCGAGCAGGATTCGGGTGGTGGGAACCAGTTAGACAAGGTTATTCAGGTGGATGGCATGTATAACGAATGGTTTCTGGATTATGCGTCTTACGTGATTCTGGAGCGTGCTGTTCCTCATATGAATGATGGTTTAAAACCCGTACAACGTAGAATTCTACACTCGCTTAGAGAGCTCGAAGACGGACGTTACCACAAGGTGGCCAACGTGATAGGAAATACCATGAAGTTTCACCCGCACGGTGATGCTGCCATAGGTGATGCGCTGGTTCAGATTGGTCAGAAAGGTCTTTTATTTGATACTCAAGGAAACTGGGGGAATACGCTAACAGGTGACCGTGCAGCGGCTCCTAGGTATATAGAGGTCAGATTATCTAAGTTTGGTAATGAAGTCATGTTCAACGCCAAAACCACTCATTGGCTGACTTCTTATGATGGGAGAGCGAAGGAACCTGATACGCTTCCGGCTAAGTTTCCGGTGCTTTTAGCGCATGGAGCAGAAGGAATAGCGGTAGGATTGGCTTGTAAGATTCTTCCTCATAATTTTATAGAGATTATAGATGCGAGCATAGATGCGCTGCGTGGCAAAAAGACCAAAATACTTCCTGATTTCTTAACCGGTGGAATGGCCGATATGAGCCTCTACAACGATGGTTTGAGAGGTGGGAAAATCAGAGTTAGAGCCAGAATAAAGAAAGAAGATGCCAAGACTTTAGTGATTACAGAAATTCCATTTGGAACTACTACAGGTTCACTGATAGATAGTATTTTAAAGGCGAATGATAAAGGAAAGCTTCGGGTAAAAAAGATAGAAGATAACACCGCAGAAGATGTGGAAATAGTCATCCATCTCCCTTCTGGAGTTTCTCCAGATAAAACCATAGATGCACTGTATGCATTTACCAATTGTGAGGTGAGTATCTCTCCGAACATTACTGTAATTAAAGATGACAAACCACAGTTCTTAGCGGTAAGCGAATTGTTACACTATTCAGCTTTAAGAACGAAGGATTTACTGAAGTGGGAACTGGACATTAGAAAGGCTGAGCTAGAGGAGAATTGGCATTTTGCTAGTCTGGAGAAGATCTTCATTGAAAAACGAATTTACCGTGATATAGAAGAGGCTGAGACTTGGGAACAAGTATTGAGCTTTATTCATAAGGGTTTAAAACCACACATCAAACATTTGCTACGCACAGTAACCGATGAAGATGTAACGAGGCTTACAGAAATAAAAATCAAGCGTATATCTAAGTTTGATAGTTTCAAAGCTGATGAAAAGATAGCAGGAATAGAAGCAGAGCTGGAAGAGGTGAAATTCAACCTGGCCAACCTTACCGATTATTCGGTGGATTGGTTCAAGATGCTGAAAAAGAAATATGGAGAAGGAAAAGAGAGGAAAACTGAAATACGCTCGTTTGACACTATAGTAGCTGCCAAAGCAGCCGTGGCCAATACCAAGTTATACGTAAACCTCGAAGAGGGATTCGCTGGTACTGGGCTAAAGAAATCAGACAGTGAATTCGTGTGCGACTGTTCAGATATAGACGACATTATAGTTTTCCGTAAAAATGGAGCTATGCAGGTTTCTAAAATTAGCACGAAAAGCTTCTTTGGTAAGGGAATCATACACATAGCCGTATGGAAGAAAGGGGACAAGCGTACGGTTTACAACCTTATATACCAAGACGGTAAAGCAGGGAAAGCTATGGTGAAACGATTCTTTGTAAACTCTATTACTAGAGACAAGGAATATCCTGTAACTAAAGGAACAGAGGGTTCTAAAGTGCTTTACTTCACTGCCAATGCCAATGCTGAGGCGGAGGTAGTTCAGGTGGTATTGAAACCTACGGCACGATTGAAGAAGTTAAGGTTTGATTATGATTTTGCGGAGCTAGCCATTAAAGGAAGGGCTTCTGGTGGAAACACGTTGAGCAAGTTCTTAATAAGAAAAGTAGAGCTGAAAGAAAAAGGAGTTTCTACGCTAGGAGCCAGAAAGATATGGTTTGACCCAGCGGTAACCAGACTGAATATAGAAGAAAGAGGAAACTTCCTAGGCGAGTTCCAGCCTGCTGATAAAATATTGGTAATTCTAAACACCGGAGAATACAAGTTGATAGGATTTGATTTAAGTACTCACTTCGATGATGGAATGATCCATCTGGAAAAGTGGATTCCTCAAAAACCTATTTCTGCGGTGCATTATGACGGTGAAAAGGAAGCGTTCTATGTAAAACGATTCTTGGCGGAACCTACCTCCAAGAAGGTGTTGTTTATATCAGAAGGTGAAAACAGTAGGTTAGAATCTATCTCTACAGCGTTTTATCCGATGGCTAATTTGCGATTTAATAAGAAATTTAAAAAGACCAGAGATAAAGAAGACGAGCAATTAGACCTGCATAAGTTCATATCTGTAAAAGGTATTAAAGCGCTAGGGAATAAGCTGCACGCACTTCCTGTAACAGAAGTGAGTATGTTAGAAGCAGATGCTGAGAAAGAATCAGATGCCTTAAGTGAGCTGTTAGGTACAGCTGGTGGAAGCCGTGGAGTTTCAGGTGAGGAAGAAGATGCTGATGATTACTCAAACTCTGAGGGAAATGAAGATAGTGACGGAAGCCAGAATGACCTGGAAGAGTCAGGTGATTCAATTTCTGGAGAGTCAGTTTCTAATAAGCCATTAACTATAGCAGAAAAAAAGGCCGCTAGATTGAAAGCTCAAGCTGCCAAGCCAATTAAGCCCATAATTCAAGAAGCAGCATTGGATGAAAACGGTGAAGTAATAAAGTCTTCAGCTCCTGAAGACAAAACTATAGCTACACAGGAGCTGTCTCTTATACACATCTCCGAGCCCACGAGACCTCTCTACATCTC
>CAJXOV010000063.1 GCA_913057815.1 uncultured Flavobacteriales bacterium | reverse complement strand
CTACACCTCTCTATTCGTCGGCAGCGTCAGATGTGTATAAGAGACAGTTCTAGGATTGACGGGATTTACACAGAATGTTGTCAATCTAAGTATAAATCACATGGCAGGTAACGAAAATCTAGACCTCAACTCAGAGTTTACTATTTCCAATGGTGATAAAGTGTCGCTTGATAGATGTGAATACTATATTTCTCAAATTGAATTCACCCATGATGGAGGACAAGTAACTCAAGCTTCGAATGTGTGGTTACTTGTAGATGCTTTTGATCAAGAGATTAATGAGCTAGGAGTTTATGATATAAATCAACTAGAAGCTATTTCATTTTACATAGGAGTTCAAATGCCTCACAATATGCAAGATTTAACGGTATGGCCAAGTGATCATCCGTTAGCACCTCAAAATCCTTCAATGCATTGGGGGTGGGCTTCTGGATATAGATTTCTAGCCATTGAAGGGCTTTCTGGAACCGGAAGCGCGGATTATAATTTTGAAGTACATGCCCTAGGAAACGATCTTTACTATGAGCAATCTATTCCTGTTTCTGCATCTGCTAATCAAGGAGAATTGAATATTACAATTGACGCTAATTATATGGAGGCTTTTAATGGCATAGCTACAGCTCAGGGTGGAATCACTCATGGGGATTTCGCAGATGCCGTGATTATGCTAGAGAATTTCAGGGATGCTGTTTTTTCTCAGTCGGTATTGGGAATAAGTGAGAAATACCAAAATGAAATTTCGATGAGGATAGCGCCTAATCCAGCATTAGGTGGAGAAAGCTCTAGATTACTACTAAAGGTAAATAACGTATCTAATGCCGAAATCCAAATCATGGACATCACTGGAAAGTTGGTGTATTCAGAGATTATAAGCAGTACTGTTTCTAATATTAACCTTCCTTTAGAGGAGCCAGGGGCGTATTTAATTAGCCTCAAACAAGACTACCAAGTGTTGGTTTCTGAGAAATGGATAGTTAATTAATCGACCTAGTGATTAAGTATATTTTTGGATTTCTCGTTGTTTTATCTTCTTGTAAAAAGGCTGAAACAGAAAACTGTTCGACACCAGTAGTACTAGACTCGACCCCTTATGAGCTACCAATAGGAAGTTTTCCTAATCCTATAACGTCTAGTGAATTTCAACTAACCACTGCTAAAGTAGCGTTAGGTAGAATGCTCTTTTATGAAGAAAAACTATCTTCCCTTAATAATCAATCATGCGCTTCATGTCATAGTCAAACCACCGGATTTTCAGATGTAAATCAGTTTAGTGAAGGTTCAGAAGGAAATTTTGGAGACAGACAAGCGATGGCTATAATAAATTTAGCCTGGAATAACAATGGGTTTTTCTGGGATGGAAGATCACCATCTTTAGCTCATCAATCTCTCCAGCCGATTATCAATCCTCTGGAAATGGCGGAAACTCATGCCAATGTAATATCCAAATTGAATGAAGTTCAAGGATATAAAAATCAGTTCATCAAAGCATTTGGGAATGATGAAATCACTGCACAAAAGATGGGGCTGGCCATGGAGCAATTCATGATGACATTGATTTCTAATAATTCTAAGTATGACAAATTTCTAATCGGACAAGCAGAATTATCTGAAAGTGAAGAGAGAGGAAGGGTGCTTTTTTTCTCAGAATTCAATGAGTTTTTTCCAGAAGATTCTGGAGCAGATTGTGAGCATTGTCATGGAGGGTTTAATTTTGAGAATGACCTGTATATGAATAATGGCCTAGATGAAGATGCTGACTTTACAGATTTAGGAAGATTTAATTTCACTAATCTGGAAGAAGATAAAGCTAAATTTAAAGTAACAACGTTAAGAAATATTGAGCTAACACCACCATATATGCATGATGGAAGATTTCAAACTCTCGAAGAAGTAGTCAGTCATTACAATGAGAATATTAAAATATCAAGTACCACAGATTCGGCTTTATTGGGAACTACTTCCACCGGTTTGATGCTTACGGATGAGGATAAGTCTGATTTAGTAAGTTTCTTAAAGACTCTTACTGATGAATCCTTTATAAGTAATTCCGATTTTTCTAGCCCTTTTTAAGACGTCAAAAGCCTAAATTTCTAAGTATGGTTTGCGATAGATCAGGACAGTGCAACCCCTAAAGTCCAATTGGCATCATACGAGTATATTTCAATAAGCAAAGCTCATGAAAAATCAGATCCTCATTTTTTTATTCATTTTAGTAGCGCTAAGTGGTTTCGGAACAGAGCTAGAATCGGATAGTACTCAAACCACTGAGTTAACTGCAGTCAATTCTTCTTTAAGTTCAGTTTGTGCTCCTGATCTTATATTTCTCCCTCCGACTTTTAGCCAAAATTATAATGGTGTAGTTTCTCAGGTAAGTTCGTTTGGAGGACTTTCAAGAGAAGAATTTAAAATACCTGTTCAATTGACCATCGGGTTTGAAAAACGCTTAAATAAAGGAGAGAGTAAACGGTTTTCAGTAGGGCTAGGTGCTGGGGTGTTGATTATGAAAAGCACTTTTGCTCATCAGGATTATGGATTGAAAGTGGAAGAAAAAATAACGAGGAGTTACGTAACGATACCTCTCTACTTGAAATATGACTATCTGCAGGATAGACGTATGAAATTATTCGCTTCTGCAGGAATTTCTAGTGAGTTTGGGCTTTCTGCTACAATTGATAGAAAAACCTACTCGTATGGCAGTTTAGAAAGTTCCTCGGAAAAAGAATCTTTAAGTAGCGGACAGTTTAATGTAAATGTTGGAAGCGGAATAAACGTGAAATTGGCCAAGCATTTCAGTCTGTTTACGGAAGCGTCTATAGCTCATTATTTTTCAGAATCACGCAATACGATATGGGCCGATAAGGATCTTTGGTTTAATTTAAAGACAGGTATAAACGTTCAATTTAAAAGTTGGATAGAAAGAGTTAATCCTTAAAATGATGAGAGTTTTTGTAATTGTTTGCGCTTGAGAATGTTCTTTGAAGCTGAAATCAGAAGCATACTTATAATGCTAGAACCATAGCCTCAGGAAATTTAATTGGGGTTTCATTCTCTGTTACCTGATAAGTCTTTGTAATTTAACGCATACGAAATCAATGAAGACTCCATCTTACGACTTAAATAGTAATTCCATTACCATAGAATCTTTGGATTATACCAATCCATATGATTTTACTGAAGTTCACAGGCATAATTATTTCGAATTAATATGCTTCGAAAAAGGAGGAGGGAAACAACTTATAGATTTCAAGGAAAATCAGATTAGAGATTATTCGGCTTATCTCATACATCCAAATCAAATTCATCTTCTTTCAAGAAAACCTAAATCAAAAGGGTTCTTATTTCAGTTCTATCCTGATCAAATTATATCTTCCGAAATATCAGTTTATAATACTTTTTACGATTTAGAAACGCCCGTTTTTTTTGAGGATAATGAGCGTCTTTTTAATGTTTTAAAGGACTATAAATCTCTTTTCGAATTAGAATCAAGGAATAGTAAAAAATCAAATTTTTATCTTTTAAATTCGATGTTGTTGGATCTAATTCGACCAACACAGATTAATCCTAGTTCCGACTCAGGCAGAGATATATACAAGTTCAAGAAATTATTAGAAAAGAAATACAAGGAGTTTCATAAGGTGTCTGAGTATGCTGATGAGCTTAATGTTTCGGCTAAAAAATTACTATCTTTGACCACAAAGCACTTTGATAAAAGCCCGCTTAAAATGATTCATAACCGTCTTTTTTTAGAAGCTAAAAGACTGTTGATTTTTCAAGCACTATCTATTAAAGAAATAGGCTTTGAATTAGGGTTTTCAGATGCCTCTTCTTTTAGTAATTTTATTAAGTCTAAGTCAGGAGTCAGTCCAGTAGCGTTGCAACGCGAAATAAGGAAAATCCACAAGTAATAAAGAAAAATCGCCAATCGGAATTTCAGGATATAGTCGTTCATTTACTGAAACAAATAATTTTTAAAATGAGAAAACAGTTCTTGATAACCCTTGCTACGCTAATAATTTGCTTTTCTGTTTCTGCTCAATCATGGTATATTGTAGATTCACCTGCAGACAGAGAGCTCAAAACAATCCAGTTTATTTCTGACGATATAGGATTTATTGGTGGAGATAGCGTGCTGCTGAAAACTGTGGATGGAGGAATCACTTGGAATGAAATAATTTCTGATTTTGAAAATAGTGATTGGCCTCAAAGTTTAGATGTGTTGGATCTTCATTTTTTCGATGAGGATCATGGATATGTCATGTCTGGTTTATACGGAGCTATGCTAGAAACTTTTGACGGAGGAATTACGTGGACCAGTGTTGCTGTAGCATCAGGATTTTGTCAGCCAGTCAGTCTTTACTTCGAAAACGAGAATTATGGTTTTGCAGGCGGTGCGGGGTGTTTTGAAGGCCACATTATAGGCAAATATGTGGATGGAACTTGGACTCAAACGGAAGATCCACAGGATTGGTCTGGGACAAATTATGTAACTACTATTAATTTTAAAAATTCAGATTTAGGGATAGCTGGAACTATTGGTGGTACCATTCTTAGAACTACTGATGGTGGAGATGTGTGGGACACGATTCCTAACCTGGCTGAGGGACATCCGATTACAGGTATTGATTTTGATGTAGATTTAATAAGGGTTTCTCACCATAATGTGTCTCAGTTTGGTTCTATGATTAGTTCTGATGATGGACTAACCTGGGAATACGATACTGAGTTGGCATCTTTCTTTTATCCTCAGTTTAATGCACTTCATACTACCGAAGATGGAACGGCATATGCAGCAGGGAAATTAAGTAATAATGATTTTGTAGATGGGGTCATTTTTGAAAAACAAGAGCTTTCATGGATAGCGACTCCAACACTTTATAATATAAACGACTTGGGTTCTCATTCGGGGTCTTCTGTTTTTGCGGTAGGAGAGTTTGGTGCTATCTATACCAATCGAGAAGAAATTGCGAATGGAATCGAAGATCTGCAGATTGAAACGATTAATATTTATCCCAACCCAAGTAACGGTGAATTTACAGTGGAATGTTTCGATAGTAAAGTAAGAGAATTAACTCTTCAGAATAATTTGGGTCAAACTGTCTGGAGACAGAAGGTTAGTTCTCCGGGTGTTAGTGTCGAGTTGAATGTTCCAGTGGGTGTTTATATGCTCACAGAGAACGGTCAATTCCTGAAAAAACTTGTTGTCGAATAGAGAGATTTAATAAAGAGGATTTAAATCCAAAGTTTTTTTTAGTTCAATTTGGAATGCTGAAGTACTTTTGCTTGAAATTATAATTAATGAAAGCTTTCTTTTCGCAGTACACTCTTATCTTCTTAATTGTTCTTAGTTTTTCTTGTATTACAAAAGCTACATCCCAAACTTGTTCAGATCTTTTCATTTCTGAGGTTGTAGAAGGATGGTCAAATAACAAAGCAGTAGAAATCTATAATCCTACATCAGAGACCATTGATGCCTCAGGGTACGGTTTAGTTAGATTTACGAATGGGAGTACTTTTCCAGGAGAAATCACATACTTGGTAAATGTTCAAATTGAACCGTTTGATGCTTTTGTAGTTGTACTGGATAAGCGTGATCCTTTAGGGACTGGTTTTGAAGATCCGGTTTGGGATGAGCTTCAAATTCAGGCAGATTTATTTATAAATCCGGTATTTGATAATGGAGTCCACCCTATGTACTTTAATGGAAACGATGCTATTGTTTTGGTTAAAAATGCGGGATTAACTGTTGTGGATATTTTTGGTAAAATAGGTGACACTTTAAATCCTGATGGCTGGGGACCGTATGCAGATGATAATGGATTTAGCCAGTATATTTCCGCTAACCATTCATTAGTTAGAAAGTCTACAATTTTAGAAGGGCAGGTTAATAATCCGTCAGTTTTTGAAATTTTAAATGAATACGATTCACTGCCTGCCAATACATTCACGCAATTAGGCTTTCATATCTGTGATTGTGAATCTGTGGTAAATTCAGGATGTACAGATCAATTAGCCTGTAATTATGATAATTCTGCCTTAGAAGATGATGGAAGTTGTGCCTTCAGTGGAGATGTGTGCAATGATGAAAACATTACAACTATAAACGATATCTATCAAGAAGACTGTTTATGCGCAGGTGAGATGATAGTTTTAGGTTGTACAAATGCTGCTTATTGTAATTATAACGCTTTGGCTAATGTGGATGACAATAGTTGTGAAACTCTCATAGGAAGCATATGTGATGATGGAGACTTTTCTACCATAAACGATTCATTCCAGGATGACTGTACCTGTCAGGGAGAAATGGTAGTTTTAGGTTGTACTGATCCTTCATATTGTAATTATAATCCCATGGCTAATATTGATGATAATACTTGTGATGAGGTCATAGGAGCTTCGTGCGATGATAATAACTCAAGTACAATAAATGACATGATTCAATCTGATTGTTCTTGTGCTGGTGAGGAGGTGATTTCAGGTTGTATAGATCAAGTAGCATGTAATTATAATAGCGATGCGGTCATAGATGATGGTAGCTGCTTTTTTATAGGCGATAGTTGTGATGATGGGTCAGAATTGACGTCAAATGATCAGATTTTGGCAGATTGCACTTGTGCTGGAGTAATTGGGCTTATAGTAGGCTGTACAGATAGTGAAGCTTGTAACTACGATTTAATGGCTGACTTTGATAACGGGAGCTGTATTTACCTTGAAAATTTCGAAATCACTGGAGTAGGTTCAGCTGAGCTGTTTAGCTTTACTAATTATTCATACCAAAGCACAGCTGAAAGCACCTATAGCTGGACTGTTACAGGGGGAGCTATAAACTCAGGTCAGGGGACATCAGAAGTTGAGGTAGTTTGGGCAGTAGAAGGATTGGGAATAATCTGTGTTCAAGAGACAAATAACGAGGGCTGTCAGTCAAATGAAAATTGTATGAATGTGGCAGTGATTCCCACATCGATAAATGAAATAGATGGAACTCTTAATGTGAACGTTTTTCCAAATCCAAATACAGGTGCTTTCACTATAGATTGTATTAGCTGTGTGGGAAGAGAATTAGTGCTGACCAATGTTCTAGGTCAAATCGTATGGAGTGAGAAGTTAAACTCTCCAAATACTGATATTCACGTTGAGCTTCCTGCAGGTGTTTATATTCTTATGGAGAATGGAATACAGTTGGAACGAATTATTGTGGAATAATCCTGAATTAAAACTTAATTATTTATTCATTGTCTGAACTGCACCAGGTAGCAGATCCTGTAGACGTTTCTCTTAAGACCACTTCTATTAATTCACCTTCAGGTTCAAATGCCTTTTTTAAATTGACTACTATTTCTAATAACATATTCTCGCATGTAGGCTGATAATCCACAAACCTAATTCGCTCGCCTTTTTCTTCTATTCCTTTAAATCTAGAATCGCTTCGGAGTACCAAATAGTGGTCAAACTTGCTCACTACTTTTTCTTTCACTACAGATTTAATATCTCCAAAATCGATTACCATTCCGCATTTAGGGTCATGGATATCTTGATTTACTTTCCCTTTCAAAGTAACAGCTAGCTTGTAAGAATGTCCGTGAATGTCTTTGCATTTCCCATCATAGCCGTCAAGAGAATGTGCAGCTTCGAATTCAAATTCTTTTGTAATTCTAATTGTTTGAGTTTCCATTAATGACATTTCATAGTTTGACCCATTTCTGCCTTAGGGCTTACATATGGGATACCTAAATTGGCTCCTCTGAGTATGAACAATGTTCCCATTAGAAACATCGCGATAGGGATTATTTGTTTGGCCTTCAATAGATAGTTTTTTTTGATGAGGTGTTTAAAGTACGGTAGTCCAAACATTACGGGTAAAGTCCCTACTCCAAAGAACACCATGAAAGTCATTCCTCCTAGTGCACTTCCAGAAACTACAGCTCCTGCTATGGCGGTATACATTAAGCCACATGGGAGCAAAGCATTTAGTACTCCTAAGAGAGCTAATGATGAATATGAAGGGTTTTTAAATCTGCGTTGCAACGCGCTTTTTAATCCACTCACCCACATAAATGCTCCAGAATTTAATCCTTGTAATTTTTTAAATAAAAACGGAAAGAATACCATGGTAATCATTAGCACTCCTGTAATAATAGAAAGCTTCTGTTGGAGTCCGAGAATACTAAAACCTTTCCCTAATGTTCCGAAAACAAAACCTAATACTCCATAGGTAGCTATTCTTCCTAAATTGTAAAATGAAATGCTGAAGAACCTGCGTGAAGGTCCTGTTTTTTTTATCGGAATGGCTAATGCTATAGGGCCGCACATACCTAAACAGTGTAGGTTTCCTGCCAATCCTAGTATGAGAGCGCTATATAGGATTAAGTCCATTTACTTGATCTTGATTTCAGACTCAAGTGCATAATCGACATTATCTTTCTTCCAACTAATAGTCACTTTATAAGTACCCGTGAGTAGTTTTTTTCTTTCGATAAATGGTTCGTTTATGTGGATAGAATATTGGAGATCTAGAGCAGAATCGTTGGGTCTGAACATATAAATATCCACTTTATTATGATCTGTCATAAAGCCCTCAGGCATCAATAATTCGAGTCCATTTGAATCTTGAATAAATCTGACGCTCTTGGAAAAATCGTCTCCCAATCTGAGTGCGTCTATTTTTGTTTGATAGCCTATTTCTTGTGAGTAGTAATCCTCTGCCTGCAGATGTTGTGTTGTAGAAGTAGCCTTGAATACCATGAGAAGTATGTATCCCATAAACAATATAATGGCTATTGTTATTCCTGTTCCCCAATTAATTTTCATATCAGTGGTCCTATAAATTTAGTAGAAGGAGTGTCTAAAAGTTTACCGTTTGAGTAAACTCCAATCTCTAGCTCTGTTGACCTCCCGTTAATGTTTTCTATCGGCAGAATTATCATGAATTTGCTTTGAAGTTCCGCTTGAGGAAGTAGTAAAAGTTGATTTCCTATTTGTTCAATTTTACCTTCTGAGTTTAATAATTTAAGTTCTACAGGAAACTCCTCGGTAGTTTTATTGAGTAGTGTAATATCATATAC
>CAJXOV010000062.1 GCA_913057815.1 uncultured Flavobacteriales bacterium | reverse complement strand
GGTGTATGCTATTACTGCTGACTGCAGAAGTATTACTCCACCATAGTATTGTAGGAGTCTCATTGATATTTTTCCAGGGTCTATAACTTTGTTATAGGTAAAAAGTGGGGAATTATTAATAGAGTTGTTTAATATGGTAGAAAATAAAGATATCGTAAACATGAAATAAACACCTGCACCTATAGCTCCTGCTAGGGCGTTCGGAGAAGAAGTGACAATAAAATTATACACTCCATGAATTATAGCCGCCAAGAGGATGAAAATGGGGATATTTAGAACACCTAATTTCCCGGGTTTAAATTTATATAGAACTATTCCATAGGCTATTAAAGCAGTGTCGCACATATGACCAACTGAACAAAGAATACCTCTTAAAGTAATGATTTGTCCTTCAGAGTTTAGGAAATAAGTAACGTTTTCAGCTGCAGCAAACCCTAATGCACTAACTGAAACATAAATGATAAAATCAATAGGTTCTACTATTCGCTTTTTAAAAGCCAAATAGAACAATAAGAAAACTCCTAGTTTAGAAAGCTCTTCCAGCAGTCCTACTTCAAAAATGAAATACAGTAAATCATTTACAGGTTGACCTGTCAAATTCCAGTTTAAGTCAGTTAAAAATAGATGATGAGCTAAGTAGACTAAGCTAACTGAACCACACCCCATAAAGAACATGATAATTAGATCTAACAGTCTTTCCTTGTCATAAATGTCTATTAGTCTGAAATAATCAACCCATATCCAAGATATGTAAATAGCTATTAGTGAGTATACAATTATCATTCAAGCCGAAATATATGTTATATATGGAATTGATTTATCTAATTTCAGGTAGATTTATATCTTGAAATCAACTCAGCAGAATTTTACTTTTTCGAGAATACTAATTTTAGCCACCCTTATCATTTCTGGAGAGGTTATTTTTTTCTTACCGTTTTTATTACCACGAATTTTTAAACCTACACTTTTAGAGGTATTCCAAATATCTAATATGGAGCTCGGGTTTTATTTTTCCATTTATGGATTTGTAGCGTTAGGATCTTACTTTATAGGAGGACCCTTAGCCGATAGATTTTCTCCTAGAAAATTAATGTCGGCAGCATTATTACTAACTGCCACAGGTGGAGTTTTCCTATCTACTATTCCGCCATCATCAGCTGTGTTTTGGATTTACGGGTTTTGGGGCGGAACTACTATTTTGCTTTTTTGGGCATCTTTAATGAGAACCACTCGATTACTGGGAGGAGAAAACGCACAAGGAAAAGCCTTCGGAATATTGGATGGGGGAAGAGGGCTGGTTTCCGCATTGATTAGCTTGGGAGGGATTTATATACTGGCCTCTTTTTTACCTGCTGAATCTTCGGAATTCACGCTTTCTCAAAAAACTGAAGCCTTTAAAAATGTAATATGGTTCTTTACAGGTGCAGTAATTTTCACTTCTGTTTTGGTCTTTTTTGTACTTGGTAAACTTGAAGAAAACAAAGAAGCGTTGCAACGCAAAAAAGTAGGCTTCAAAGAGATTTATTCAGTCATGAAGATGCCCGAAGTGTGGCTCCAAGCTCTTATAATCCTATGTGCGTATTCAGGGTATAGAGTAACAGATGATATTTCATTATTGGCATCTGATGTATTAAATTATTCCGATGTAGAATCCGCTAAAGTGGGTTCGTTGGCATTGTGGTTACGACCTTTGGCGGCTATTACTGCAGGATTCACAGCTGATAGGTTCAAAGCTTCTTCAGTTTCTTTAGTGTGTTTTGGGTTGATGATTTTAGGAGGAGGAATCATGGTTTTTAATCCAGCCGAGTATAGCACTGCCATTATAATCTTAGTGGTAAGCTCTACCAGTTTAGGAGTTTATGCCATGCGTGGCTTATACTTCGCTATTATGGGAGAAGCTAAAATTCCACTGGCAGTTACAGGTACAGTGGTCGGACTAGCATCAGTAGTAGGATACTTGCCAGACATTTATATGGCACCGCTTATGGGATACTTTTTAGACAAACATGAAGGTTTAGCGCTTGGTCATCAGTATGTATTTGGGTTGTTGATTTTCTTTTCCATAATCGGAATAGCGGCTGTACTGCTGTTTAGAAGAAGGGTGGAAAGAGTTTAAGTCTTAGAAGGATAAAAGGAAAATTCTTTATTGAAAGAGAACTTTTGGTTTGGATTCCTATTATGCAGATTAATAGAGTTAACTGCAACCTTAACTCAGTAATCTAGGTGTTACTTTTATATCGATCACAATAGGCTCTATTTCGATCTTATTGTATTAATTGTAAACAGCATATCTATCAATAATCCTACTCTATATCGACTCGTTCTATTGTTATTTCTAGCAGGTTTAAATCATGCTATTTATAGTCAAGAAACCACCATTGGTTCCTGTGCTGATGGAATAGATAATGACGGTGATGGTCTTATTGACTGTGAGGATGGAGACTGTGAATCTATTTGTGCAGCTGAATTATTAGGTCAGTGTGTAGGAGTGAACTTTGAATCTGTTTTAGGTGAAATTCCTGAAGTGTTAACTCCAATAGATAATCAGTACTTAAGCAGCGGAGTTAGGTTCTCATTAAGTAATGGTGATGTACCGATTTTGGTAGATTATGGAGGAAATACTGAAGGATTTTCAGGGGCTGGAGGAGATACTCCTGCGGCAGGTTTTGAGGCTATTCTAGGAAATTATTTTCTTACCGATGATGGAATCTCAGGTGGATTGGCTACGGCTACCATTTGGATGGATTTTGTGCTACCTGTAAATCAGGTTTCTGGTCAAATATTGGATATAGATAATCAGGAATTTTTTACTGCCAGAGCACTAGATGAGAGCGGAGAAATAATAGACGAAATTACAGTAAGTTCAGGTGATCAGAATACAGGAAATGGCGTTCCTTCTTCTTGGAGTCTACAGACCGATGGAAATTGTATTACTAGAGTAGTGCTGTCTGGAGTTAGTGATGGGTTTACATCTTTTGGCTATGGTCTAGATAACTTCGAGTTTTGTTATGCCGAGCTTGAAATTCTTTGTCAATGTTCAAATGAAGATGATGCTTCCTCTTGGCTTCAATCCATCTGCTTTGGATGTACTGACCCTAACGCATGTAATTACAATCCTGATTCTTTAAACGATAATGATTCGTGCGTGTACCCAGATGGATGTACCAATGCTACTGCCTGCAACTATAATCCCGATGCTGAGTGTGATGATGGATCTTGCCTGTTTGGTGAAGGCTGCATGGATCCAGACGCATGTAATTTTGATGCACAAGCTGAATGTGATGGAAACTGTATATATCCAGATGGATGTACTGATCCAGAGGCTTGTAATTACTTATTTATAGCTCAGTGTGATGACGGCACATGTATATATCCTGATGGCTGTACAGATTCTATAGCGTGTAACTATAACCCTGATGCGCAGTGTGACGATGGTTCTTGTGATTATTCCTGTTTAGGATGCACTGATTTTATAGCATGTAATTTTAATCCTGATGTGACCGTAGATGATGGCTCATGTACCTATGAAGGATGTATAAATCCTGTAGCATGCAATTATGATTGGCAAGCTGGATGTGATGATGGAAGTTGTATTCTTCCTGATGGATGCAATTCACCTACCGCGTGTAATTTCAATTCTCTGGCTACTTGTGATGATGGATCCTGTGATTTTATTTCTTGTGCAGATTGTGCTGGAGTTCCATTTGGGGAATCTATCGTAGATACTTGCGGAGTTTGTCTGTTACCTATGGACACATTATTTAATCTCACATGTGTGGGAGATTTATACATTCCCAATGCCTTTTCACCAAATAACGATGGGATTAATGATGTGTGGATGGCAGTATCAGCACGTCCACTTACTAGGTTTGAAATTTGGATTTATAACCGTTGGGGAGAATTGATTTACACATCAAAAGACCCATTAGATTTCTGGGATGGTAGTCATTCTGATGGAGATTATTATGTTACTAATGGAGTATATCATTACATCACGGAATACGGCTATGGAGCTACGAATGTAAAAGTGAAAACAGGACATATTTCTGTTTTCAGGTAAACGAGGTTACTTCACTGACAGTTGGTCTAGTTCTAATCTGAAGTTTTCATTTTCTTTATTGGCTATAAGAAAAGTCATCTCCTCTATAGACGCTCCTGAGAAGTTAGGAATATCTAATGTTCTTCCTCTAAATGAAGGCGTAAAATCGGAGAATTTAAGATGAATTTCTTGCCATTTACCATTCGTTTTAAATTCTGTTTTGTAAGAATAATAGTTATTCACATCATCTTTTACTCTGAACTGGTAGCTTTTTCCATCACCTTTAATTTTAAGTATAAACTCATTAAAACCTTCTAGAGAAATACTCTCTGATCTATGCCTTACTGATGAAAAACCGCCATTGTTCTCTAATGAAACAGAACCATGAAACACGCCATGACCATTATCTGAAAGGTGATAGTTTCCAGAAGATTTCCCGCCCATAACGGTGTCATCAACCACCTTCCAATCGGAAATATGAGAGTCTGATTTAAAGTCATATAGGACATGAGTAGAATGTACCATAAAGGCAAAGGTTGAGAGAAGTATTAATTTTATCACTCCTCAAAAATATCTGTGCAGATCTACTTAAATCTCACCAGAAGTTCACCGCTTTAGGTTACGAATTTAAATTTGTGAGATTATCAGAACGTTTGATTCACTTTTCCATAAATTTTCTTAAGAGAGAATTTGTTTGAGCTTGTAGTTTTTTCTTGAAAAATCCTGTCCATCCTAGAATAGCTCCACTGCCGCCCAATGCCTGCTTAGCCCATGAATGTAAGTTAAACTGATCTACATGTTTAATGATCAATCCATCTTTAAATTCAAAAGACGATTCAATTTTATTATGTACAGGTCTTCCTGTTTTACTAAAATTATATTTAGCTTCCCATTTGGCTGTTCCAGAAGAATCTGAAGCTTCTATATCTGAATAAGTAACTATAAACTCTTTTCCTTTTTGAGAACTGATTAGCATTTTCCACATAGATTTAGCCTGTTCAGAATTTAATTTTCCGAATGCTGGATCTTCGAAAGTAGCCTCTTCATGATAACATGAACACATGCCTTCAGCATCCAATGCCGCAAAGGAAGAGTAGAGTTTTTCAATAGTTTCTTTCATGGTGTAAAGCTATTAAAAATGACATCAGTTTTATTGATTTTTAACGAGAGGTAAATGGTATTACAAAGTACCTTGTCACAACATACAGCGAGTACTGAACGTTAGTAGAGCTGTAAACCCATAAGAACCCCATCGAAATGTTAAAGGAATTTTTTTGGATGTGCTCAGGCGCAGACACGGACCTTTTATCTGAATGTCCGAAATCAGAACAGATAAAATTTGCTGGAATAGGAGGCACGGTTTTCTTCACAGCAGTAATGGCTTTTATAGCCGCTGGATACGCACTTTACACAGTCTTTGATAATGTTTTCGTGGCCATGGCTTTCGGCCTGGTTTGGGGGCTGTTGATTTTTAATTTAGACCGCTTTATAGTCTCCAGCATAAAAAAGAGAGAAGATAAAATGGACGAGCTTTTACAAGCTGCTCCTCGATTAATCTTGGCTTTAATTATAGCAGTGGTGATATCTAAGCCTTTAGAATTAAAAATATTCGAGAAAGAAATCGATAGAGTTTTGCTAGAGCAGAAGAATGAAATGACACTGGAAAATCAAGCTCAAGTAGGATTGATTTTTGAGCAGGAGGAAATAGCGTTGCAACGCGAATTAGAGAACATAGACACATCAGTACTGACCAAAGAAGCAGAGGTTAATGCTTTATATGATGTTTTTATTACAGAAGCTGAAGGAACAGCCGGCTCAGGATTATTGGGCAAAGGCCCGGTTTATCAAGAGAAAAGAGATAAGCATGACGCAGCATTGACAGAGTTAGCAGCTCTAAAAGCAAATGCCGCAGAAATGAAGGGAGGAATAGGTGAAGAGCTGGCTATGCTGGAAGAAAAAGAGAAAACCCATTTGGCCGAAACGCAGCCTATCATAGATGGGTTTGATGGATTGATGGCTAGAGTTACCGCATTAGGTGAACTTCCATGGATGCCTTCGTTCTTTATCTTTCTGTTATTCTTAGCCATAGAAACATCACCTATTCTGGCCAAATTATTAAGCCCAAGAGGTGAATATGACATGCGTTATGCTGATGCTGAAGACAAGGTAAATGTATGGGCAATGCAGAAAATCCAACAACGTAAAGCGATGTTAGCTGCCGATAAAACTCTGAATAAGAAAGTGTATACTTCTATAGAAAATGAGGAAGAAACATACCATTATAAAAAGCAACAAGCTAGAGCGCTTATTCGTTTTCAGACAGATGAGTATGTAGAGGAGCAAATGGGGGTGGCTAAGAGTTAGAAATTTATATCTTTCGGGTCTAATTACTTTAACTATGAAGACCAAGCAGATACTCCTGATTTCATTTCTATTAATTCTAGCAATTTGTTGTTATGTAGAACCAGTTTTGGCTGCGCCAGGTGGAGCTATAGCCAAAGGATTGTTCAAGTCTTTTTGGGGGAAAGTGCTTTTGGCTGTTTTGACTATAGTCTTACTTCCGTTCATACTTTATATCCGTCTTAGAGAATACTTTGGAGTAAAGAAAACTAAAAAGATTCTAGAGAAACTTGGGACTAAGAACAGAGATTTTCAATTGTTGAATCTTCAGAAAGAGGTGAAGAATGTTTATCAGAGAGTTCATGTAGCTTGGGATAAAGAGAAAATGGATGAGGTAGCCGATTATGTTACCAACTGGTACTGGCAAAATCAGCAGCTTGTATATTTAGATGAATGGAATAGAAAAGGACTTAAGAATGTATGCAAAGTGAAAAGCTATGATAGTGTGAAACCTTTATACATAGCTGTATCCGAAGAAAATAATTATGAAGGAAGTAAGATAGCTTTTTCTATCACAGCCGATATGGAAGATTACCTAGTAGAAAAGGAAACAGGGAATGTGGTAGAAGGAAAACCAGGTTATGATTCTATAGAAAAAGTATGGATTATGGAATACACAGAGAACGGATGGAGGTTAGATGATATCCATGAAGGTTCTATGAGTCTAGCATTTGCTAAGTTGGAAAATGTGGTGCCGCAGACTGTGAAAGCTTCTTTGGGGATAGCTTAATCTCTAACTATTCTCACTAAAATAAGTCCAAACAGCACCGGCTAGTTTTTTGCCTATTACTTTTTCTAATTCTTCTCTTTGGGCTTCTTTGATTTTTTTTACAGATTTAAAATGCTTTAAAAGTTTGGATTGGGTTTTAGGTCCTACACCTTCAATACTATCAAGGGAGCTGTTAAAAGCATTATTGCTACGCCTATCTCTGTGGTGAGACAAACTAAAACGATGGGCTTCGTTTCTCAAGTGCTGAATCAGCTTAAGGCTTTCAGATTTCTTACTGATATAAACCGGGAAGGAATCTCCTGGGAAGTAAATCTCTTCTAACCTTTTAGCTATACCGATTACAGCCAGTTTTCCGTAAGCTCCACATTCTTTAAGAGCCGAAACGGCTGAAGAAAGTTGTCCCTTTCCACCATCTATAATCACTAGCTGAGGCAGTGATTCACCTTCTCTAATAAGCCGAGAATACCTTCTGAAGACCACTTCTCTCATACTGGCAAAATCATCAGGACCTACCACCGTTTTTATATTGAATTTTCTGTAATCAGTTTTGCTTGGCTTGGCGTTTTTAAAAACCACACACGCACTGGCTGGGTTAGTTCCTTGAATATTTGAATTATCAAAACATTCTATATGTACAGGAAGGTCGGCTAAGTGTAGGTCTTTTTGAAGAGTAGTTAAAATCCTATTTTGGTGTTCTTCTGGGTTGGTTAATTCTACTTCTTTCTGTTTATCTCTTTTGTAATAGATAGCGTTTCTCATGCTTAAATCCATGAGTTTTTTCTTATCGCCACGCTGTGGAATATGAAATTTAACTCCAGGAATATTCAGTTCTACTTCCTCAGGAACATATATGGTGTTGGATGTACTTTCATAACGTTCTCTTATTTCTATAATGGCAAACTCTAAGAGCTGAGAATCTGTTTCATCCAGCCTTTTCTTTAACTCTGTAGTTTGGGTTTGGGTGATAGAACCATTATTGATCTTCATGTAGTTTACATAACCACTTTTTAAATCACTAGAAATAGTAAACACATCCACATTATGTATATCTACATTCACTATGGTGCTCCTTGACTGGAAGGCCATAAGTACATCTAACTTATTTTTAACAGCCGCTGCTTCTTCAAATTTCAACTCAGAAGCTAACTCATCCATGGTAACTTTAAGAGTTTTACTTAAATCACCGTAATTTCCTTTTAAGATATGCCTGATTCCTGATATGCTTTCTTCGTAATGCGTTTCAGACTCTTTTCCTTCACAAGCTCCTAAACAATTTCCGAGGTGATACTCCAAGCATACTTTGAATTTTCCAGCTTCTACGTTTTCCTTGGATAGATTGTACTTACACGTTCTAATTTTGTAAAGCTGTTTTACCAAACCAAGAAGAGCTTTCATGTGTTTAACATGAGGATAAGGTCCAAAGTATTCTGAACCATCCTTGATCATTTGTCGGGTTTGAAACACTCTAGGGTAACGTTCTTTTTTTATAACTATCCAGGGGTAAGTTTTGTCATCTTTAAGCTGGATGTTATACCGTGGCTGGTGTTTTTTTATGAGCGAGTTTTCCAGCAGCAATGCATCTAATTCCGTTTCTACAACAGTGAATTTTATGTCTACTATTTTAGAGACCAATAGCCGCGTTTTACCATTCTCATATTTATTCTTATTGAAATAACTAGAGACTCTGTTTTTCAGGTTTTTAGCCTTCCCCACATAAAGGAGTTTATCGTCTTTATCGAAGTGCTTATATATTCCAGGTTGTTCAGGTAAACGCTTTAGAATAGCTGCTATGTGATCTGATTTTTTCAAATTTTTTCAAAGGTAAAAAGAACTCGGATGCTAATAATACATTCCAAGTTTATTCCTTCCATTCGTGATTGCAATTTGTGCATATTTTGGTTCTAAAACCAAAGAATAAAATAGTAGCTGCACCTAGTGTTAATACCTGTCTCTTATACACATCTCCGAGCCCACGAGACC
>CAJXOV010000061.1 GCA_913057815.1 uncultured Flavobacteriales bacterium | reverse complement strand
GCGTCAGATGTGTATAAGAGACAGAAAGAAGACCATCTTCAACACTTATTTTTTTTATATCTAGATTATAGTCCGCACTTCCTTGTCCAAAAAATGTGATTGGAATTATAAATAGCAAGAAAAGAATTGATTTGCGGTTCAATTGTGGTTAAAGGTTTGGCTATACTTTGTATAAACAGTAAATCAAATTTAACAAAAATTAATATCCGACTGAAAAATCATGAGACGAACTATCAATAGACAATCACAGTATTGAATAAATATTATTATTCTTTCTATCGAAAGACTACAAACAATCTTGTCCAAATGACCCTAAAAACCCTCCTAAGTCGCTAACATTTACTGCTCCATCACCGTTAAAATCACCAGGACAAGACTGATCAAGTACACAAGATTCATCATCAAAAATCGAGTTTGGGTTATAATTGATAGCTTCATTGTATGTACAACCACTGCACGATAAGATTTCACAGCTACCATCATCTTTGGTAGCTTCTGAAGAATAGTTACAGGCAAAAGAATATGTACAACCTAGAATAGCGTTTTCATCACAAATTTCAGCTCCATTTGAAATAGAACCGTGTACGGAAGCCAGAAGTCTTACATAAATAGCTTGATAAGAAATAGAAGGTTCTGAAATCTCCCAACTATTCTCCGGAAATCCTGCATTCCAGTCTAAATATGATTTTTGAATTGGCTGACCAGCAGGTGGAGAAATAGTAGGAATTGTAAAATCATTATTTGGTCCACCAACCACAAATCCTGGCGCAGGTCCTAACGGAGATGTAATAGCATTGTCGTAAATTGTTCCATCATCGAACCAAGCATGATAAATTTCATTCATAGAATCTTCTGCTCCGTAGCTATACATGTTACTTAGCATTACTTTTCCCAGTGGGTTTACTCCATGAAAATAATGAAGCTGCTCATTTAATTTCAAGCTGAATTCTTCACTTTGAGCAGGGTTAATTCCATACTTGTTTAATTGAGCATTTAAAACTCCAAAACCAGCTTTAGGAAAATTACTTCCCCAATGATAGGCCCAATCAGGCATGAAAGCACGATACAAATCTGCCTGGCTAAACCCAAAGAAGTCGTTGTAGTTATTTGAAGAATCGGTGGTAAGAGCATTTATTATCAATGCGCTATTTCCAGCATCTGCATTGGCTAATGTTGTGTAGTAGAGAAGTACATCTTGGAGGTTAAGATTATATGGTCCCCAGAAAGGAACTGCTATAGGTTCCAAAGAATTAATTTGATTAGATATAAACGTATTATAAGCAGCATCTCCAGTTAATGCTAATAAATGTACCGCTGCTATGACTGCGCTATTTATTTGTTCAGCCTCTGTTTTATCTGCATCACCAGCTACTATTTCTCCATTGTCACATCCTACTTCTAAAGTCCCACTGGTTATAAATGGCTCAGCATAACTAAAGCACAATTCTGCTTGATTTTGTAGTGATTGCGCATAGCTTTCCATTCCCGAAATGCTCAAGTAAACCTCAGCAGCATGTGCTAACATTCCAGCCGCAGCTAAAGATGCACTAGTACATGTAGGACCATAAAAACGCTGATCGGTATTTAAACTTGGTGGAGATTCTATATTCACGGCATATCCATTACTCCCCATTTTAATGTGTGTAGAACCATCACTATTAGTCATTTTCAAAAGCCAATCTAGCTCCCATTTTAATTCGTCTATTATATCCGGAATACCATTCCCTGATTCGGGGATATTAGTGTCATCCGTGAAAATTTCTGGATTTTCTTGATAAGCCCATAATAGATTATGAACTGCCGATTCTGCGAATGTGACGTACTTATTGTAATCTCCTGCATCGAACCATCCTCCTGTCAAGTCGCGTTGCAACGCTGAATTTCCAGAATCAAAAATGTATCTACATTCAGAGTCTTGTAGAGTGTTTAAAAAGTTAGTTCCGTCTGACCAATTGGCCCCCGCATGTGTGACTTGCTTATCAGAGTTACATCTATTGAAATAAAACATTCGAGTAGAGGCTTCCAGTACATTGGCGTATACTTCTGAACCAATCTCAAAAGGACCTGAGGTTATATTGGCCGAATTATAAATATAATATTCACCTGGTTCGGTAACGCCCGAAAAATCGAACCACCAACCTTTATCTCCAGATTGAGAATGAGTATTTCCGCTATCCCAAATAACAGGAGTTCCAGAGAAAACTACTTCTTCGGTACTCACTCTCCTCACTTCTAAAGTAGAAGCTGGTGAATATGAATCAGATGAATTAAAACCCACTTCAGGATTAGAAAGAACAGCTGCTTTGATAGAGTTAATCCCATAACCAAATTGATCTACTTTTATTAGCGACTGACTTTTAACAGCACTACAGAAAACAATTACAAATAAGCACAAAACTAGTTTTCTCATGATTCTCCTGGATTATTAGACCTCCAAGGTACTGAAAAAAAGCAGCTTAAATAACTAAAGCAAATCAATATTCAAATAGAGTTCTATTCACAAACTTCACCAAATACTCCTAAAAACTCTGTTAGGTCAACAATGTTAACATTGTCATTCCCGTCCATATCTGTTACACAGTTTTCCATACAACCAAAATCTCCTAGCATAATAGTTAAATCTGTTATAGTCACTCTCAAATCACCGTCAAAGTCACCATAACATACAAAGCATGTTACATACTCGCAGGTAGCATTATCACAGGCGGCTGTTTCATCGTAGTTACATGCCGTAACATCTATACATCCAGCAATCCCATTTCCTCCACACACGCCACATTCATCTATGTATAAACACGACCCATCGTCCAGCGTAGCTATAAAGTCAAAATTGCACGCATTAATATCTGTACAACCGGCACATGATGTGAAGTTACATGAACCATCATCACATGATGCCTCGAGGATATAATTACAGGCTCCCGAGTTTGTACAACCAGCTATTTCAGTACCTCCACAATTACCACATCCATCGAATTGTAAACAAGAACTGTCATCAATACTAGCGTTATTATCGAAATTACAAGCCGTGGCATCTGTACATCCTAAACAAGTCAAGTATTCACAACTTCCATCATCACAAGAAGCGACCGCATCAAAGTTGCAGGCACCAACATCTATACATCCTGAAGTGGCAGAACCACCACAGTTTCCACAATCATCATTAGTTAAACATGACCCATCATCTATAGTAGCAGCCGGATTAAAATTACACGCAGTGCCTGTTGTACATCCAGTAATAGGGCACGTAGAACTATCTATGGTTAATTCCAAATTTGCTGTTCCATTATTACCTTGGTAGCCATCTATCATTAACAAGTATGTTGTATTTACTTCTAACTCTCCACAGGCAAATTCTAGTCGTGACATCCATTGGTCAGCTCCTCCGTCATCGTTAGCAGCTATCAAAATCCCTCCACATTCTCCGAATACAGCTATCTGTGTATCAGTTTGAGTTCCCGTTCCATCGAAAGAAGTTTCCATAGAAATAACTGCTGGAACAGCAGGTGTAGTAAACGTATAAAATACATCTGCTTCTACTCCATTTTCATTACACCAGCCTGTAGTTATATTACATCCGGTTCCAGGGATTGTATATCCTTCATCTATACACGCACCTGTATTATTTATCACATTAGTTCCTTCTACAAGTGGAAGTGCATTTGCACAAACATCATTTACAGGACCGTAGACACATGACCCATCATCACAAACTGCAGCGGCATCATAGTTACAAGCACCGGCATCATCACATCCTCCTAGTATACAACTGCCATCATCTTGAGTAGCAGCTGGAGCATAGTTACAAGCCAATGGATCTGTACAACCAGGACAGCTCGTAAATTCACAAGTCCCATCATCACATAAGGCGGTGTCGTTATAATTACAAGCTAGAACATCCGTACATCCATCTGGAAGATTACACGAACCATCATCACATGTAGCTAACGGTGCAAAATTACATGCGGTAGCATTTGTACATCCCGAATCTGCAGAACCACCACAATTTCCGCATGAGTCAAATTGTAAACAAGTCCCGTCATCACATAATGCCGCAGCATCATAATTACATGCCGTTTCATCTGTACATCCTCCTTCAGCATTAAAGTATAGTTCTGCCAACGCAAAAGCATCTAGTCCAATTTGTTCTCCCATAAACCTTCCTGGAATATCATCAGCTGGAGGGTGTATTCCTCCCCAAATTCTTGACAATCCTGACTCATCAGCTGCATCTCTATAAGTAGCCCATTGAAGAGTAATATCTTGACTAGGACCATCTTCAAAAACTAAAAACTCATCAGCCGGTGCTATAAACTCTCCTAATCCTCCAGGGAAATATGCATCTCCTGTGAATTCGGTTAGAACCTCAGCAGCAGCTTTAGAAAAAGTAGAATGACCTGAAACATAACCAGCAAAAGGTGGTGTTACAAAAGAAGGTCTTTGGTAAGGCTCCCAGTTTTCTGCAAGTATCCAATCTACTCCGGCTTCATCTGTATCTACATTGTTAATAGAAGCATTGCCACGCCAAGCATAAATTTTTATTTTTCCAACGTTCACATCAGCTAACCCAGCAAGAGCATCTTCCACTTCGATAGTTTCTATATATCCCGGAATTAACTTGATTCCACCGGCATGATAGTTAGCAGCTCCAGCATCAGTTCTTTGTCCTAATTCGGCCATTCCACGTATAGCAGAAATCGGACGAATATAATCGTACCATCCTTTACAACCCCAAGCCGTAACAGCAGCATCATGCATGGCTCCACCTAAAGTGAAATATGCTTTTATCTCCCATTCCATTTGGTCTAGATCAGCTCCTTGACCTTTGTATTTTCTTACTAAGTCTGGATGGTCATCTACGTAATTTAAAATTCCAAACCAGTGGCCTGGTGGAGTTTCGGAATCTGGTCCATCTGCCCAAAATTCAGCTAATACCCTGGCATAATCGGCTCTTGAAACTACATTAGGCGTATATGCCGCACCTGTAGCTGGATTAGAAGCATGACCTGGACTTACCGTTCCACCATCTACTTGGTTATAAAAAGTAGGATAATCAGCTATAGTCGTAGGAAGTGTTCTATTTCCTAGAGATGCTGGTGAAATATCCAGAGTGGCAGGATTAGAAGAATCTAGATGAGAAGACCACAGAATTACCATTTCATATCCCCAAGCGTAATCTTCTGTTTGTCCTCCTCCGTCTAATTGATGTAGAGGTGGTGTTCCAGGATCATGGTATACTTGATAATCAAATCCATCTCTATTATAGGTAGTCAAATCATCATCAGAAAGAGCAAAGTTCTTTACTTGGCCCCATTCTGGTCCTAAGAATTCTGGTGTACTTCCAGGGATTTCATTTCCACTTTGATCTATGAAAACATCTAGGGTTAGTGGTTGCCATCTATTAAAATCCGTAAGTGTTGGATTTCCTGGTTGGTCTACTATTAAAGGAGAGTTTACAGGAGTATAAGAAGTATTTCCAAAATCACCAGCTTCATTCGCACCATCAGAAACACCATAATCTATCAAACACTGAGCAATGTAGTTTCCTAAAGCCGCTGCAGAACCCGTTGAATAATCTTGGCTAGTTACGGAAGTATCATAACCTAAGACACCCATATGGTAATCATATGCTTGAATGAGTTCAACAGCTCCAGGAGAATTTTGAAAACGGTATGACAACAAGCGGTAAGCCATATATGAAATGGCCTCTTCTTGAGCAGCCTGAGAATCTGCAGGAGCCGGAATCCCGTCAAATGCACATGTGAATCCATCTACTGTTTTTCCTAAAAGGTATGTGCATCCTGCTGGCTGGTATGCAGCCCAAGCGTCATACATTCCTACTGAAGTATGATATAAATTTCTAGCATGAATAGTCGGCCTAGCAAAATCTCTTCGGATAGACGCTAAGAGCATTTCATTCCACTGTCTCGCCACTGTTAAATCGGTACTTACAGTTGGAAAATCTAGCTCTTCTGAACAATTTACATCCGGATCATTTGGACAAGGGTCACATGCATCAGGTAAACCATCATTGTCTAGATCTGCTCCAGTGGTTACCAAATCACAATTGGTATTCATGAATACTTTGTAACCTGCACATCCTCCTGTGATAAAATCTTGAAGTCCATCTTTATTGATGTCTAAAATTCCCACGTCATAGCTATTATCCGCCCAGTCAAATGTTCCTGTGCCTGTATAAGTATCTGTAAAGATTCCATTGTTATTTTGAAGAATAGCGAGCTCTCTACCAGACAAACATGGAGGAATATCCACATCTACATCCGAAACGATTACATCTAAATCTCCATCTAAATCTAAATCTGCCTTGTGTACATTCCCTCCAAAACCAGCAGGTGCGTTTGCGGCATTTGTTCTAGTTAAATCCACACTCGTATCTGCTATTACAGAATTAGTCAAAAGCACATAATCAGCTCCATCATCTACTACGAAAACGTCTAACAATCCATCATCATTGTAATCATAAACTTCAAACATATATGGAGCGAAAGGAGCTATATTTTGCCAAGTAGTGAAATTTCCTGTTCCGTCATTGAACATTAAAATAAGTCCTTGTCCACCCCATGGAGTAACTCCATATAAGGTAGATACTTTAAGAATATCATTATCTCCATCGTTATCAAAATCTACGATTTGAGCTGCCGTTCCGAATGCCGAGTTTCTTAAATCACCAAGTCTGGCTTGGCTCTCATCGGTAAACACACCTGTCCCATCATTCATAAGCATAAAATCCTGAGCAGTTCCTCCGGCAGCATTTACTTTATAGTTCACAAAGTATAAATCGATGGTTCCATTCATATCTATATCCCCACTCCACACTGCACAGATCAAGGGTGTATCATCTACTAACATAGGAAACCTAGTAGCCGTTTCATCTGAAAGTCCTAACCACGTTCCCGAACCGTCTTCTCCTAAATTGGTGTAATAAATTGGTTGTTGTCCAAATGTGTTAGCTACCACTACATCCAACCAGCCGTCTCCATCAAAATCATCTATTACTACATCTCTAGCAAAACTTAGATTAGTTAAAAATTCTGGCGCAAACTGAGCTGTTTGGTCCGTTAAGACTCCATTAATATTCATAAGTAACAGATCAGTTTCTGCTGCCGCTGTTTGAATAGAAAATGGTTCTTTTCTCACGACTATTACATCATCCCATCCATCATTATCTAAATCTCCTACTGAGATATCTTTCTCTTGACCATCAGAGTTAGCCACACTACTTAGAACTAATCTAGTGTCGGTTTCATCTTGCCAGTCTAGCCATTGAGCTTGCGTTGCAACGCTAAAAAAGACGGCTAGAAATAATAAAACAAATTGAGTAATAAATGTGCGGAGGTTGCGTGACTTATCAGTCGCAATACGCGCCAAAGGAGAATGTAGAGTATTCATCTAGTTAGGTAAATTGATTAAGGTTTGTTCTAAGAACATTCGTAAGATACACATTAATCAATAAAAAAACACTTCAGGCGGAGACCTCTTAAAAGACATTCTATTATTCTCAGTATAATTATTTCAAATAACCTTTTAGAGTATTCACGTAGTTCTCAAAAGCTTGAAGGCCCTTATTCGTGATTTTACACGTAGTCAATGGATAGTTATTCTTGAAAGTTTTTTCCACAGATATGTACTCCGCCATTTTCAATTTGGATATCTGAACGCTCAAATTTCCCTTAGAAGCTTCTGTTTCCTCTAAGAGATAATTAAAGTCAGCGCTTTCTACACTAACTAATAATGATATCACTGCTAGTCTTAACTGTGAGTGCAATAACGGATCTAAATTTCCGAATTTACTTGGCATTCTTAACGTGTTTTCTAAGTGCTATTCCTGGATAAACATATCCAATCAAAATGCCAAGTGTCATTAGTTCTTTCCAATATTCGGGAAACAAATAAAATATCGGAGTTATTATCCAAAACGATAGACCTCCAATTTGAAGAGGTTTGAATTTAAGGATCCAACCCGAAGCAAAACAGCCAATACCAGATATGAGGAAAAATTCTGGCCCTTTTAAATAACCTGCAAATTGTAAAATAAACATAAGAAAGAAGGAGACTGAACAGCTTATCCAAATAGCTAAGACAACTTTGTCTAATATGCTTGGTGCCTGCTTGTTTTTTCCAAGTTGAATTCCATGTATTACACCTATGATAACTCCTGCTGCAGCTAATAATATCCAAACTAAAAAGTGGTATTCAACTCCCATTAGTTTTAACCCATGATCAAGCCAAGGTGAAATGACTAATATCATACCCCATAATAGAAGGTAAAACGAAATGGTACTGTTATAATTTTTCCTAGCTCGGCCAATCATATCATTTATGATTTGAAAGCTTTGTTCAGGAGACATTGAATTTTCTGCTGTAGAGTTCATTTGTATATGCTTTTAGTTAAACTTCTTGCAAATATAAACTAGTTTACGATATAAACCTAATCAATGACACCCTTTAGAATCCACTCACTCCTAACCCAAACAAGGCAAAGTCATATTTAGCAGGATCTTCAGAGTCAAATTTCCTGAGCGAAGTCATTAACTCCTCCACTGCTCGCCAATCGTTTTGAGTTCTTTTTAAAAGACCCAATCGTCTACCAATATTACCAGTATGTACATCCAAAGGAATCATGAGTTTGTTTATTGGAATATTTTTCCAAATCCCAAAATCTACTCCCCTTTCTTCCGAACGAACCATCCACCTTAAATACATATTCAATCTTTTGGCTGAACTTCCTTTGGCTGGATCACTCACATGCTTTTGTGTTCTTTTAAGATGGTCAAATTGAAAGAATTGTTTTTTAAAATTAGAAATTGCAACTGCAGCATTGCCATCTGTTGAAAATCCATCTGTGAAAATTCCCTCCAAACCATTTTGTTCTTTATAAAGGCGTTGCAACGCATGAAAGAAATACTGCAAATCCACCGAATTAAATGTTCTGTGAACAAAACCTTCAAGCTTTCTATAGTCTTCTTCTGTATGGTTTAAAATAAAATCATGAGGAGAATTATCCATTAACAGGCACATCCTATTAGCACTGTTAATAATTGACTTTCTATTTCCCCAAGCAATTGTAGACGTAAGAAAACCACTGATTTCTATATCTTCTTTCTTAGAAAATCGATGAGGAATGCCCAATGG
>CAJXOV010000060.1 GCA_913057815.1 uncultured Flavobacteriales bacterium | reverse complement strand
GAGATGTAGAGAGGTCTCGTGGGCTCGGAGATGTGTATAAGAGACAGATGGAAATCTAGTCCTCATGCAGCCAGGTATTTTAGAGTATACTTCTATTAGTGCATTTCAGGGATATGATTATGTCGAATATGAAATTTGTGATAATGACGGCATGTGTGCTCAGGGTGTTTGGACCATTTTGGTTTATGATTACACCACAGAGTGTGAATTAATCTTTATAGAAGAAGAAGTCGAGATTGAAATAGAAAATTGTCAATCTGCGGCACACTTCTGTCTTCCTTATAATTATGAACAGGCAGAATCGTTTGAAGTCTATGTAGATGGAGCGTTGCAAAATGACTTACCCATTTGTAACCAGACATCTTATCGTGCCTATGATTTTTTAAGTTCTGAGCTGGGAGAATGTGCCGAAGAGATTAGATTTCCATTATCTATTGAGAGTTGGGTTATAGAAGGAGAGGAATTTAGTTCCGGTCAATTAAATGATTGGGGAGACATCGAATACTTTATGAATACAATTGACCCATGTGGATTTTGGTTTCATGATGGAAATGGTCAGTTGAGAGGGGGAATGATAATACTAAATTATGAAGAATTAGTATTTTCATCTTCATGTGGTGCTGTGGATATTCTTTCATGGGAGTCGTACACCATTCCAGAAAACTTCAAGGTTCTTCTTCCTGCTTCTAGTTGTTATGAAGTTGTAGTAAAGAACATTTCTTATGAAAATTGTGCCGATACTATTGAGGTATGTGTACCATGTTTGGGAATAATAAATACCGAGCCTTTTACTGTAGACGAACAAAATATTGAAGAAGATGAATTCTTTACGACTACATACTCAGGGAGTATGATGAATTACTGTTTGACTTTTGATGATATTCAAAACCATCAAGTAGGAATAAGTTCGATTTCCGAATCTTCTATAAACCCAGATGTGTTTTATGAGCCAGGAGGTTATTGTTTTTGTTATCAGTCACCATTAGGATTTATAGGACAAGATATAGTAACCGTGGAATTTTGCGATTCTGGAGATCCAGTACTTTGTAATGAAGCCACAGTAATAATAGATGTTATTGAAAATGATGGCAGCAATTCAGCTCCATTCACTAACGACATATTTAATGCTCCTGAGGATACGTTGTTTGCATATGTTCAACTTAATGAATTTTCTGAGATTTGTTTGGACTTCGGAGACGCTGAAAATAATAATGTAGGCATTAATGATATTATTGATTTATACGAAGGTTCTTCAGTAACTTGGAATGAAGGGGAGGAGTGTTTTACTTACATCCCACCTCCTAATGAAGTAGGGGCTGATGTATTAATGGTAAATTATTGTGATGATGGTTTTCCAGAATTGTGCGGAGCTACATGGATTGTAATAGAAATATTACCATCACTACCTATAAACTCACCACCTGTACTTATAGAAAATGAAGCAGTAGTAAATTCGATAGAAACCAACGCAGAGGGTGGAGTTTCTTCAGCGATTTGTTTAGAATTCGCTGATTTAGAAGAAGATTTTGTAGGTCTTTCCGAAGTCATTAGTTCTTCTGGAGCATATATTAATTTTATACCTGGAGCTAATTGCTTTAGTTATACCGCTAATTCAGGATTTTCTGGAACAGATGAGGTTACTATAATATTCTGTGATGAAGGCTCACCGCTTGGGTTATGTAACCAGGCTACAGTAATTATAAATGTAACTCCGGGTGCAGTGTGTCCAGAATATTTCGCAGAAGATGATTATTATTTAGAAACTAGTGATTGTCTGAATCCTTTGACCGTATCAATCCCTCTTTCTCATTCTAGTTTAGATAATTATCTAATTGTAGCCAATGGTGAAGAAATAGAAGATATATCCTCTTTCGGAATTTCTAATCTAATAGTATACGATTTTTCCGAAATAGCTGAAAACGACTGTTTCATTAATGGCGATATGGATATTCAAATGCAGAGTTGGATGTTTAACGGGAGTACAAATAATATTTTTGGACAAGTATTATCGTTAGAAGAAATTGTCAATGTTTTAAATCAAGAAGATAATATCGGGTTCTGGTCACTGGACATAGAAACCAATCAAGTTTATTCAGAAGCCAATTTGAATAATTATCAAATTTTACAGGTACTAGTCGCATGTGATGGTGACTCATTTGAAACCATGAATTTCTTTCCCTCTCAATCTGAAAGTTTTGCAGGTGTTGAATTTACACTTGCTCCTGGTGAATGTTATGATTTAAACATTCTAAATACAATTTCCACATGTTTTGATGCGGCTACATTCTGTCTTAGCTGCGTGCAAAACACTCCTCCTTTAGCTATTGACGAAAATGGATTTCAAGTGTTTTCATTTTCAGAAAATATAAATGAAGAAGAGTCTACTCTAATTTGTTTGGATTTGATAGATAATGATGAAGGAGATATAGTTAATATTACCTCAGTTTCTAGCCAAACTTTTGGAGCCGTATCTTCAATTGAAGAGGAAGATTGTATAGCATATACTCCACCATCCAACTTTACTGGTATGGATGTTTTAACTGTGCAGTTCTGTGATGATGCTGAAGAATTTCTTTGTTCAGAAATAACTATTCAAATTACGGTAGAAGATGTAAATGATATTCCGGTAGCCGTTGATGATCATTTCTTCATTACCACCACTCAAGAATTAACGGGTGATTTATTAAATAATGATTATGACCCTGAAGATGATCCGTTTTTCTTTTTTCAAATGGACAGTCAGCCACTAGGAAATGCAGTTATAAATAATGGTATGCTGACATATTTGGCCCCATCAGATTTCTGTGGTCAGGATGGTTTCCTTTATTCAATATGTGACGGGTTAGGTAATTGTAGCCAAGCTGAGGTATTTATACAAGTTAATCCGCTAGATTCTGATGGAGATAATATTCCAGATTTTATTGAAGGAACTGGAGATTTTGATATGGATGGGTTGGCTAATTATCTAGACTCAGATTCTGATAATGATCAAATACCCGATTTAGTAGAGGCCTATGCACAAGGAGTTATAGAAGATTTATGCGAAGCTTCTCCCATTGATTCAGATAATGATGGTGTTCAAGATTATCTAGATTCAGATTCAGATGATGATAATATATCAGATTTAATCGAAGGGTTTTACGATTGTGATGAAGATGGGATTCCAAATTATTTGGATGTTTCAGATAATTGCGAATATTCCGAGTTGTTAAATCCAGACATTAACATACCCGAAGGATTTTCTCCTAATTATAATGGTGAAAATGATCTGTTCGTTTTAGAAGGAATTGAACTTTTCCCTGAAACCAAACTATCAGTCTATAATAGATATGGAAGTTTAGTGTACGAATCTGCCCCTTATAATAATGATTGGAATGGAAATAGTTCGATTTCTGGTATGCCACTTCCGTCTAGTACATACTACTACATCCTAGAGTTTGGTGGAGATATTAATCCAATTAATGGATATGTCTACATTCTGAATGACTAAGTCTTACAAGTATATCTAGTATTTCTCACAGATCAGTCATCCATTGTCTTACCTGTACAGCCGTATACCTGAAATACATTTGACATTATTAAAGCACAAATAAATTTTGAAAAATATTCTAATATATCTAGCTATCATTTCACTCTTTTCGAGTTGTATCAGACATAAGGATCTGGCGTACTTGCAAGACTCTAGATATTTAGATCCATACCTTTCGTATAGAACGAATGAGTATAAAATTCAATCCTCCGATAATCTCATTGTTAAGATGACCAGTTTTGACAGTGAACTTTCCGGAGTAATTAATCAAAGTTCAAATTCCATTTCTCTAACTGATCCTAAAGGGTTTTTATACTTTAATAGTTATACGGTGAGTGAAGTAGGTGATATAAGTCTTCCCTTATTAGGCGATATAAATGTTGGGAATAAAACCATTTATGAAATAAAGGAACTCATAGAGTTAGAGCTTCAGGAATATGTCAAGTTTCCTTCTGTAAATGTGAAATTGAGCAATTATCAGGTAACTATCCTGGGCGAGGTTAAATCTCCTGGTCTGAAATATTATTATGATAGTAAGCTCACTGTTTTTCAAGCTTTAGGGCTAGCCCAGGATCTTACTCCTTTTGCAGATAGAAGAAAAGTCAAGTTGATTCGTGAAACACCTAACGGTACTATGGTCATGCCTTTGGATTTGACCAAGACTAATATTATGGAAAGTGACTATTATTTTCTAAAGCCGAATGATGTGATTTATGTTGAGCCTAGTAAGGCCAGAAGTTTCTCTCTAAATAAGTCAAATGTTGAATTAATAGCATCTATCCTAACTCTTGGAGTGCTTGTAGTAAATGTCACAGGTGGAAACTGAAAACGAAAATATCGATAAATCTGATGGATTTGATTTTTCAGTAATCATCAAGAGAGTAATATCTCATTGGTGGCTATTTGTCTTGATTTTTCCATTTTTCATAATTCTGGCTATGTGGAAAGTCCATTTCGCAGATAATGAATATGATCTAGAAGCTCAGATTTTAATGCGGGATAGTGATAATAAATCTATCGGGTCCGAAAATTTATTAGAAGGGATGCAAATTTTTTCAGCCTATTCTAATATCCAGAATGAAATGGGAATTCTGAAGTCTTATCAACTGCATTTGAGAACCATGAAGACTCTCGACTTTGAAGTAAGTTATTTTTCAGAAGGAAAATTTAAAACCTCAGAAAGATATAGTGCCACACCTTATAAAGTTACTCTCGATAAATCGTCAGATCAAATAGTAGATAAGAGGTTTTTGATCGATAGAATCGATGATGCTAAGTTTAAGCTTTCGATTTCTTCAAAAAGTGGACTGAAGTTATTCAATTATGCCACTGACGAATTCACTAATCTCAATGATTCGATTATTGAATTTAGTGAAGAGTTCTTTTTTGGTCAGCAAATAGAGCATGAATATTTCTCTTTCAAGGTAGAATATATGCCTGAGCTGATGGAGAGATATGATGATGAAAAGTTCTATTTTAAACTTAATGATTATATCAAATTAGCCAATAAATATAAAAGTAAAGTGAAATTAAGAGCTTTAAATAAAGAAGCTTCTATCATAGTACTTAATATGTCAGTGTTGGATCGAATGAAGGGGATAAATTTCATGAATGCCCTTTGTCAACAATATTTAGAAGTCGGTTTAGAAGATAAAAACCGAGTAGCGGCTAATACTTTAAAGTTTATTAATAACCAACTTGAGGATATTTCTGACTCACTTTCTATAGCTGAGAGCCAGTTGCAGAATTTCAGGTCTCAATCCAAAGTTATGGATCTGGACTTTACCTCGATTAAGGCCTTTGAAAACTTAGAAAAATACCAAAAAGAAAAAGTTGAGCTATTGACCCAGGACAAATATTACAAATATCTCCTGGATTATGTTACTACTACTACGGTGTTGGATACACTAGTAGCTCCTTCTCTGATGGGAATTAATGACCAACTTTTAAATAATTTATTACAAGAATTAAGCTCGTTATATAAAGATAGAGCTGCTCTAGATTATAATTCTCAAGATAAGAATCCTGCGTTGCAACGCGTAAATGCTAAACTTTCTAAAACTAAAAGCACTCTTGTTGAAAATGTAAACGGTCTTATATCCGCTTCAGAAATACGATTAGGAGAATTAAAGAAAAGCGTTGAAAGAACTATGGCTCGGGTTAATGAGCTCCCTAAAAATGAAAGGGATCTAATAAATATTGAAAGAAAGTTTAACCTGAATGATCAGCTATACAAATACCTTCTTCAAAAAAGGGCAGAAGCGTCTATCGCATTAGCGTCAAATATTTCAGATCATAAAGTTCTTGATGAAGCACAAATGTTAGGTGATGGGCCCTCTCCTACAGCCGGAGGGCTGACTTACGGAGTTTTCGGGTTTCTAGGCTTAGCATTTCCGCTAGTAATAATAATCGTAAAAGGGGTGGTACAAGGTAAAATCACAGGTGAGAATCAGTTAAAACACAAATCAGTAATTCCTTATGTAGGAGCCATTGGTATAAATAAGACTCTAGAGCAGCTGCCTCTTAAATCATACCCTAACTCTCCAATTTCTGAAAGTTTTAGGGTTGTCAAATCGAATATCGAACATAGGATCAAGGGAAAAAATCAAACTATTATCGGTGTTACATCGGCCACATCTAAAGAAGGAAAGTCATTTATAGCTTCCAATCTTGCAGTTTCATATGCTCTTGCAGGAAACCGTGTGCTATTAATAGCAGCGGATTTAAGAAAACCTGATACTCATGAATTGTTTGGAATCTCAAATTCACTTGGATTGTCAGGATATTTAAATAATTCAATAGAAGAAGATTTAATCTTTAAATCAACTTTTCATGACCAACTGGATTTTATTCCTTCAGGTTTAAGAACATTATATCCATCAGAGCTTCTAGAGACGGAGAAATTCGAAGGTTTGATGAAAAGTGTGAGGAAGAAATATGATGTGGTAATAATAGATAGCCCTCCCTTAGGAGTAGTATCTGACTTTTTTATTCTAGCCGAACATACAGATGTGAATCTATTTGTAGCTAGAGACAATCATTCTACCAACTCACATTTGACTCAGTTAAATGAGCTGCATCTTTCCAAAAGAGTTCCTAACTGTCTATTAGTCTTTAATCATTTTAAAGATGCTGTAACTCAGAATAGAACATTAATAAAAGATTACTACGAGTTTACACATAGAAAATCTATAAGAGAAATCATAAAACGCAAATTAAAATTATCAATATGAAAAAATCTAAAGTGCTTTTCATTTTCGGTACAAGACCCGAAGGAATAAAAATGGCACCGTTAATCAAAGAATTTCAGAGTTCGGAACTTTTTGATTCACGTGTTTGTGTAACAGGTCAGCATAGAGAAATGCTTGATTCTACACTTGAGTTTTTTAATATTCAAAAGGATTATGACTTAGATGTCATGAAACCAAACCAAAATTTAATAAATCTAACGGGTGCTATATTAGAAGGACTAAAGCCAGTTTTCGACAGTTTCAAACCGGATTATGTCTTTGTTCAAGGAGATACTACTTCTACTATGGCTGGAAGTATTGCAGGTATGTATGCCGGTGCTCAAGTATGTCATATTGAAGCAGGATTAAGAACTGGTAACAAATGGGCTCCTTTTCCTGAAGAATCCAATCGAAAAATCACAGGTGCTGTAGCTGACTGGCATTTCCCGCCAACCACTACTAGTAGAGATAATTTGCTCGTAGAAAATGTAGACCCATCAACTGTAGTAGTAACTGGAAATACTGTTATTGATGCATTATTGGATGGGTTACAGATTGTAGAACAGAATTCAAATACAGAGGAAATAGCGGAGATAAAATTCAGAGTTGATGTAGATAAAAAAATCATCCTGGTTACCGGACACAGAAGAGAAAATCATGGGGATGGCTTTTGGAATATTTGTAATGCTATAAAGGAGATTGCGGAATCAAATCCCAATGTTGAAATTGTTTACCCGGTTCACTTGAATCCTAATGTGCAGAAACCTGTATTTGAAATTCTTAAAGACTGTCCTAACGTACATTTATTAAAGCCTTTGTCATATAGCAGTTTTATCTGGTTAATGAATAAGTCTGAGATAATACTGACAGATTCAGGAGGAGTTCAAGAGGAGGCACCTTCTCTTGGTAAGCCCGTCTTAGTAATGAGAGATACCACAGAACGACCTGAAGCCGTAGAAGCTGGAACAGTTGTTCTAGTAGGTACTGACAAAAACAAAATTGTTTCTGAGACTCAAAGTCTCTTAACTGATAAAGTTAGGTATTCGAAGATGAGTAAATTAAGTAACCCATACGGTGACGGATTAGCTTCTTCTCGAATCTTAAACTTTATTGCCGAATTAGAATTAGAAAAATCAAAGGAGCTTGTCTAGCTCTATAAAAATCAAACAATGAATAAAGAGAATGTAGTAATGATGGGGTTAGGCTATATTGGATTGCCTACAGCAGCTCTCATCGCTAGTAAAAAGATATCTGTCCTAGGGGTAGATGTAAATCCTTCAGTAGTTGAAACTATTAATAAGGGAGAGATACATATAGTAGAACCAGATTTAGATGGTCTTGTGAAAAACTGTGTTGAACGAGGGTATTTAAAAGCTGCCGTTTCACCAAATCAAGCTGATGTATACTTAATTGCTGTTCCTACTCCTTTCAAAGGAGATTACGAACCCGACATTTCATATGTACTCAGTGCTACAGAAATGATAATTCCTAATCTTAAGGAAGGAGATCTTGTCATATTGGAGAGTACTAGCCCTGTAGGAACTACTGAGAAAATGGCCAATGCAATTTTTGCAGCTCGACCAGAATTAAGAGGAGCTCTCTACATTGCTTATTGTCCTGAGAGAGTACTTCCTGGAAATGTAATATATGAGTTAGAACATAACGACAGAGTAATTGGTGGGCTTGATAATGTATCTACTCAGCATGCCATTGCATTTTACCGTCAATTTGTAAAAGGAAAATTACATAAGACTAATGCCAGAACTGCTGAAATGTGTAAGCTAGTGGAAAACTCATCCAGAGATAATTCTATTGCATTTGCTAATGAATTAAGTATTATTTGCGATGAAGCACAAATTAATGTTTGGGAATTGATTGATCTAGCCAATAAACATCCAAGGGTAAATATTCTTCGTCCAGGTACAGGGGTAGGGGGTCATTGTATTGCTGTTGATCCTTGGTTTATCGTATCCGAGTTTCCTGAACAAGCTAAAATCATCAAGCAATCTAGAGAAATTAACAACTATAAAACTGAATGGGCCATAGAAAAAATTAAATCTACTGCATTCAAGTTTAAGGCCGATACTGGTCGAAACGCTAAAGTTGCATGCATGGGATTAGCCTTTAAACCAGATATAGATGATTTAAGAGAATCTCCTGCATTAAAGGTGACATTAGATTTGATGGATGAAAAAGATATAGAAGTGTATCCTGTAGAGCCAAATATTCATCATTTTAAAGGAATAGACTTGTATCCATATACCGAGGCTATTAAAGAATGTGATATCATCGTATTCTTAGTAGGCCATAGAGAATTCTTTGATTTGGATTTAGAAGACAAGGAAATCATTAATTTCTGTGGTGTAACTAGAATTGAAAAACACTATATAAGCTAAGTTAATTAGCTGTCTAGTCCTAAATAACCGTTACAGGTTTTAGACTAAGATACTTAATTTATTAAA
>CAJXOV010000059.1 GCA_913057815.1 uncultured Flavobacteriales bacterium | reverse complement strand
ATGTGTATAAGAGACAGCTATAGCAGTGGCTGAAGCACAGTCAAAAAAATGATTGACTACTTAAAAGGAAAACTTGTAGAAAAGTCTCCAACTCATATTCTAATGGAATGTGGTGGAATAGGATATTATATTCATATCTCTGTAACCACTTTCGGATCAATCCCCGAGACTGAATCATGTTTAATTTGGACTCATTTTATAGTCAGAGAAGATGCCCAAATTCTTTATGGGTTCGCAGACAAAGATGAACGCGAAATATTCAGAAAACTAATATCAGTTAGTGGTGTAGGAGCCAATACAGCACGTATGATTTTAAGTGGAATGAACCCAACAGAAGTAAGAAGCACGATTCAAAATAAAAATGCTGATGCTCTCAAATCCATCAAAGGAATTGGTGCTAAATCTGCCCAAAGAATTATTGTAGATTTGCACGACAAAATTTCAAGCTTAGAGAAAAATCAAGAAAATGTAACATTTGTGGGCAATAGCATTAAAAATGATGCGTTAGTAGCTTTGTCCTCTTTAGGATTTGATAAAACCAAAACTGATAAAACCCTTGATAAATTAATCAAAGTGGAAGGAGATGAGCTGTCAGTAGAACAACTCATTAAACTTGCACTCAAGCAGTTGTAATAGAAAAACGTGAGATTCAAGGCCAAAAATACGATTAAGCTAGCTATAGCTTTGTTATTAATTATTACTGTAATTAGCGGATATGCGAGAACGGCATTTTCTAATTACATAATTCCTGTTTTAATAACTCCAGAAGATTCTCCTTTTAGAAAGGTGGAACCTAAAGATACCACAGACCTTCCTTTTCCTTTGCAGGACCAAGGAATAAACCCATCAGAACATGGAGTCTCAGGTGTTAATCTTCAAGACCCTGATAATATAAACTCTGAAGTAGTTTATGATCCTGAAACAGGTACTTACAGCATAGTTCAAACTATTGGTGATAGTCTGTATTTCAGGACTCCGATTGAACTTACACAAGATGAATATCTAAATTATGACTTTACGAAGAGTCTATCTGAATACTGGAACAAACAACAAGACAAGGTAGATGAAGAGTCTCAGGCTTTTGCTCCAAAAATGACGATTGATAGCAAAGGTTTTGCTAATATTTTTGGTAGTAATGAAATTGAAATAAGACCTCAAGGATCTGCCGAGCTCAGCTTTGGTGTGAATATTAGTAAGACTGATAATCCAAGAATTCCACAAAGACAACGTAGCATAACCACTTTTGATTTTGGCCAAAAAATCCAACTAAATGTCGTTGGAAATATCGGAACGAAATTGAAACTTTCTACCAATTACAACACCGAAGCAACATTTGATTTTGAAAATCAAATGAAGCTAGAATATACTGGAAGTGAAGATGAAATTATTCAAAAGATAGAAGCGGGAAATGTAAGCTTACCTCTTTCGGGGTCTCTTATCCAAGGGTCTCAGAGTCTATTCGGAATGAAGTTGGAAACCAAGTTTGGAAGATTAAAAAACACCACTGTGCTCTCTCAACAGAAAGGTGAACGAAAGGAAATAACTGTAGAAGGTGGAGCTCAAACTCAGACTTTCGACATCAAGGCAGATGCATACGAGGCTAACAAACACTACTTCTTATCTCAATACTTTAGAGACCAGTATGATGTAGCTATGCAAAGTTTGCCTATTGTAAATTCTGCAGTTAACATTACTAGAATAGAAGTTTGGGTTGTAAACACTCAAGCTAACACTCAAGATGTAAGAAACTTAGTAGCACTAACAGATTTAGGGGAAAACACGGCTTATCAGTCTTCAGGATATACTAATCCTACAGCTATATTCCCAGCTAACGCATCGTTACTACCAGACAATGAACAGAATACCATTTTTGCAGATATGGTTTCTAACCCTGAAGTAATAGGGTATAGTGGTGCTATAGGTGCCATCCAAGGTTTACAGCAAAACTACCAACAAGGAATTCACTTCGAAAGAGTAGGAAATGCCAGAAAATTAAGCGCTTCTGAATTCACATTTAATGGTAAACTAGGATTTATAAGTTTAAGACAATCACTTAACAATGCTGAAGTCCTTTCCGTGGCATATGAGTACACAGAAGGAGGAAACACTTACCAAGTAGGATCACTTTCACAGGACGGAATTACCGCTCCAGATGCATTGATCTTAAAAATGCTAAAAAGCTCTATTACCCAAGTAGTAGATGCACAAGGAAATCCTGCTCCGTTATGGGACTTGATGATGAAGAATGTCTATAGTATGGGAGCGTTTGGAGTTAATTCTGAAGATTTTAGATTAGATGTGTGGTATAACAACCCTTCTACTGGAATTGATCAAAATTACATTCCAAGAGAACCACTTGACGGAAAATTATTAGTTCAGGTTCTGGACATGGATAAAATCAACGTCAATGGTGAACCTTATCAGGATGGAGTTTTCGATTTCGTAGATAATGCAGCTACGCAAGGTGGATTGATAAATTCTCAAAACGGTAGATTATACCTACCTACAGTAGAACCTTTTGGTAACCACTTAGTAAAGTACATTACCGACTCGGCATCAGCGTATAGTCTTTCTGATGCAGAAGTCAATGCATTAGTTAGCCAGGTTGTTTTTCAAGAATTGTACGACAGTACTAAGACTGCTGCACAACAGATACCTGCTAAAAATCGATTCAGTATTCGTGGACAATATAAATCTAGTTCGAGTAGTGAAATCAGTCTTAACTCTATTAATATTCCTCAAGGTTCTGTTTCCGTTACTTCTGGAGGAGTTAAACTTGTTGAAAATCAAGATTACACTGTAGATTACAACTTAGGTAGAGTTAGAATATTAAACGAAAGTCTTCTAGATAGTGGAACTCCCATTAATGTATCCTTAGAGAGTAATTCTCTATTTAACATTCAGACTAAAACCCTCTTGGGATCTAGGTTTGACTATGAAATCAGTGATGACATAAATATAGGAGCTACCATATTAAATTTAAGAGAAAGACCGTTGACTCAAAAAATCAACGTTGGTGATGAACCTGTTAACAACACCATTATAGGTGCTGATTTGAAATATAGAGCGGAGAGTAGATTTATAACGTCATTGGTTGACAGACTTCCTTTTTATGAAACTAAAGCTAAGTCTACGATTGACTTCAATGCAGAAGGTGCATATCTAATCCCTGGTTATTCTAGAGCAATTGGGAAAAACGGAAATGCATATATAGATGATTTCGAAGGTAGTCAATCTACTATTGACTTAAGAGCTCTTAATCAGTGGTTTTTAGCGAGTACACCTCGTCATCAACCAAACCTATTTCCTGAAGCTCTTATTGAAGATAGCATTATAATAAATAGTAACCGAGCCAAGATGAGTTGGTATCAGATAGATCCTATTTTCTATCAGCCAAACTCTAGTATAGACGGAGTAGATGGGTTTGTAAGGAGTGATCACCGTATGCGTGAAATTCTAGAGGAAGAAGTATTTCCAGACAGAGAATTATCACCTGGAACTCCTAGAAATATTGCTACGCTGGATATGACCTATTATCCAGAAGAAAGAGGGCCTTATAATTATGATCTTTCTGAAGATGATCCGAATCTTCCTGCGGAATCTGAAGGTTTAACTCCTGATGGTCTTCTAGCAGACCCTGAAAGCAGATGGGGAGGAATTCAACGGTCATTAACAGTGAACGATTTTGAATCTAGTAACATCGAATTTATTCAGTTTTGGATGATGGATCCATTCCATGAAGATTCTCCAAATGAAAATGGTGGAGATCTGTACTTCAACCTTGGAAATGTTAGTGAAGATATCCTTAGCGATTCAGGTCTAAGTTTTGAAAACGGATATCCTAGTGAAAATCAAGATTCTCCTATTGACTCTACAAGTTTTGGTTTTATCCCGGACCCGAGTAATTTCAATGTGGTAAATGCTTTCGATAATTCATCTTCGAATTTTGAACTACAGGATATTGGTATTGATGGTTTAAACAATAGTGATGAAGCTGAGTTTTTCGAAAATGAGTACAATTACCTTACTGCGTTGCAAAACTCACCGCTTACCACTGAAGCTTACAATGCCATTCTAGCCGATGTATCAGCGGATGATTACTTCTACCCAAGAAGAGATATCTCAGGCGGAGCAAACACTTTAGATAGACATAAGAGTTTTAACGGTTATGACGGAAACTCACTAAACCAACAAGAAGCCGCTACAACAATTCCTAACACAGAGGATATTAACAAGGATAATACTCTGAATACTATAGAGAGTTACTACCAGTATAAAGTGAGTCTTAAGCCACAGGATTTAACCGTAGAGAATATTGGGAATAATTACCTTACTGATGTTTTTAGAACTACTAAAAACACCGAAGAAACCGAAAGTAGACCCATTACTTGGTACCAGTTCAAAATACCTGTTAGAGACTTCCAAAAAAGCTTTAATGGTATTACAGACTTCAGAAGTATCCGTTTCATGAGAATGTTCATGCAAGGATGGGATGAAGAAGTTACTTTAAGGTTTGCTAGATTAGAACTGATTAGAGGAGAATGGAGAGTTTATCAAGGTTCTTTAGAAGCACCAGGAGAGATAGACCAAAATGATAATGATGAAACTTCATTTGTAGTAAATGCTGTGAATATAGAAGAGAACTCCAATAGAGAACCTATAAGATATGTAGAGCCTCCTGGAATAATCCGAGAAATAGACGTGGGAGCAGCTAACCTTCGAAACTTAAATGAACAGAGTTTATCCATGGAAGTCTGTAATCTCGAAGATGGAGATGCACGAGCCACCTATCGAAATGTCAATTTTGATATGAGGATGTATAAACGGCTTAAGATGTTTGTGCATGCAGAAAGTGGTGATCTCAATAATCAACTACAAAAAGGTGACATGGCTTGTTTCCTTCGATTAGGGAGTGATTTTGATGAGAATTACTATGAGTATGAAATTCCTTTGACTGTTACTGAACAAACAGACAATTCAGCTGAAGATATTTGGCCTGATGAAAACATATTTGATATTCAACTTAGCTTACTACAAGAAGCCAAACTAGAAAGAAACGCTGCTAATGTTGACAAACTTACCGTTTTCGAGTCTTCCAATGCACCGTCAGATTCTAGAATTAGAGTGAAAGGGAATCCAAATTTAGCCAATGTAGTTACAGTGATGATAGGACTAAAAAATCCTGATAAGGATAATAACCCTTACAATGTAGATGATGGGTTATCTGAATGTGCTATAGTTTGGGCAAACGAGCTTAGATTAACTGATTTCAATAATCAGGGAGGTGGAGCAGCTCTAGCTACGCTAAGTACAACTTTAGCTGATTTTGGTAATTTATCATTGGCCGGTTCTATTTCTACTCCAGGTTTTGGAAGTCTAGAACAAAGAATCCAAGAAAGACAACGAGAGACTATAAAGACTTTTAATGCCAACACCACTTTACAAATCGGAAAATTATTTGGAGAAGACCTAGGTGTTCAGCTACCTGTATACTTAGGATACTCACTGAGTGAAAGCACTCCTCAATTTGACCCGTTATCACCTGATGTAGAACTATCTGATAGTTCGAATGACCTTTCACCAACTGAACAGCTCACCCGAAAGAAAAACAGTAGGTCCTATGAGGTTCGAAGAAACTTAAACTTCTCGAACGTAAGAATTAGTCCAAAAGGCAAGTCCGATAAAAAAGATAAGAAGACTAACGATAAATCTGATCCTGGTAAAGGAGGTGGAAAAGGTGCCGATAAAGGAAAAGGCTCAGGAAAGAAGCAAACTCCTTTTTATAGCATAAAGAACTTCTCGGTTTCCTATAATTACAGTGATATATATGCTACTGACATTAACACCGAAAATGATTTAACGATAAATGAAAGCGCAGGATTCAATTATGCATTTTCGTATAAACCGCTTGAAGTAAAACCATTTGCTAAAATTGGTTTTGTTAAAGACGCTAAAGCATTGAAGTTTATCAAAGATTTCAATTTCAATATTGGTCCTAAACAACTAGGATTTAGTACGACTATGGACAGAATGTATAGAGAAAGTAGAATCAGGGATAATACTGCTATTCTATTAGATGCTCCTACTAATGCCATTATACTAGATCAAGTAGTTAAAAACTGGAACTGGAATAGAAATTATACGCTTAGATATGACCTTACTAAATCATTGAAATTTGATTTTAGTGCTGCTAATCAAGCGCTAATTAGAGAACCTCAAGGAGTAAGAGATAGATTTACCAAAGATGAGTATAAAGACCAACTTTCGGCTTTAAATGGTTTTGGTACAGACACAGTTGGTATAGCTCCAGGAATTACTACGGCATACAACCATAGTACTGGACTGAATTACAAACTTCCATTGAATAAGTTTCCTATTATTGATTTCATAAGTGCCGATGCAGGATATGGCTCTACATTCAGATGGAATAGAGCACCTTTTGCCCAAGACACTTTAGGAAACACTATTGAAAACAGCAGAAACATTACTCTGAATGCACAGGCAAATTTTGCAACGCTTTATAATAAATCAGACTACCTGAAAGCTCTTAGTAAAGGTAAAAAGCCTAAGAACAAAAAGAAAGAAGAAAAAGAGAAAGAGGAGGAGGAAGAAGTAGACGGATTCGGTGAACCAATAGAAGGCAAGAAGAAAAAGAAAAAGGATAATTCTTTTAACCCTCTTCATGAAGTGATTAAACTAGGTATGATGGTGAAAAACGTTTCTGGTAGTTATTCCCGAAATGAAAGCACGTTCCTTCCAGGATATGGACAGGACACCTATTTACTGGGTATGGACAGAAACTTCAACGGTCCTGGGCTAGGATTTCTGATCGGTCAACAGGAAAAATCGATTTTCGGGACAGGCTCAACAGGTTTATTAGAAGATGTTTCTGATAGTGAATGGTTAGTACAACAATCTAATTTAAACATTCTTCAAAGCAACACCTTCTCTGAATCATACAATTTTAGAGCTAACATAGAGCCTATAAAAGATGTGAAAATTGAGCTAAATATGAATAGCCAATCGTCTATAAACAATAGTAGTTTCTATGTTTATGATCCTTTCGCTATTAATGATGTAGATTTGGAAGGGCTGGATATAGTAGATGGAGTAGTAGACGGTCAATGGGGAGATTATATTTCCCAATCACCTAATGAGACAGGAAATTATAGTGCTTCTATAGTGGCTTGGTCCTCTTCATTTATAAATGATAATGATGACAATACATCTGATGTATTTGATCAATTCCTTTTAAACAGACTTGACGTTTCAGAAATAGTAAGTCAAGAGTATCAATTTAATGACACTGAATTAGATCCTTTACAAGGTTATTATACCGGATATGGTCCATTAAGTCAAAGAGTAGTAATTCCTGCCTTTGTAGCAGCCTATACCGGTAAAGCAACGGACAAGGTTAGTACGAGCCCTACTGGAGTGAAGATGGCTCCTAATTGGACTGTAAGATACAATGGACTTACTAAGATCAAGTCTATGAAAAAGATCTTTAAGCAGTTCAGAATTAACCATAGTTATAAGGCTAACTATAACATGTCTTACCTGACTAATGTAGGATATGTAGGACCTACTGAATCAGTTCCAGATATTCAAGAAGAATTAGATCAATCTGATTTTGCTAATTACATAGATCCCAAACAAATTAGTACAGTTACAATTTCTGAACAGCTTTCACCTCTATTAGGATTCGACATGACTCTTAATAAGAAGAATAAGAATAAAAAGCCAATAGATCCTCAGATTAAAATTGAATTTAGAAGAGATAGAACAATTACTCTTGGATTGGCTAATTACCAAGTTACAGAAACTAAGAGTAGGTCATTTATCATAGGTCTAGGAGGTAAAATTCCTGAAGTTCCTATCGGTTGGTTAAGAAGTAAAAGAAGTAGACTTCCTGGAAGATACTTAGAGAATTCTCCAATTAACCTAAGAGCTGATCTTACTATTAGAGATAATTCTACTGTGATTAGAAGAATTGAAGAAAGACAAAACCAAGTAACAGCTGGACAGAGATTATTCTCACTAAAAACATCAGCAGACTTGCAGGTGTCTGATAAATTGACAGTTAGATTCTTCTATGATCATCAGATAACAGAACCTAAAATATCTACCTCTTTTAGAACATCTAATATTAGTTCAGGTATTTCTTTAAGGTTCACATTGACTCAATAAATTCAACCTTTTAGCGTAGCAATATTTTCGTGCTATTCTACCTAGTTTATTTAATAGGAATATCTACTTTTGGAATATATAAACCCAACATAGAAAATGGATTTTCCGAAAGACTTAAAGTATACAAAAGACCACGAGTGGATTAAAATTGATGGTGACATAGCCACTATTGGAATAACGGCATTTGCTCAAGGTGAGCTTGGTGACATTGTATACGTAGATATAGACACCGTAGGTGAAACTTTAGATGCTGAAGAGACTTTTGGTTCTGTGGAAGCAGTTAAAACTGTATCTGACTTGTTTATGCCTCTTTCAGGAGAGGTTCTAGAATTCAATGAAGAGTTAGAAGGTAAACCAGAAGCAGTCAATGAAGATCCATATGGTGAGGGCTGGATGGTTAAAATAAAAATCTCTGATACTAAAGAGTTAGACGAATTACTTTCAGCAGAAGATTACGGAAAAATAACCGGTTAAAGTTTTGCTCTGGAGACATTTCATATTTTCAGGTTTCTGGGCTCTTATCATACTTGTGCTTTATGGAATCCCAGGTTCAAACATGCCAAGCGTAAGTTTTTGGAACATTCTTGAGCCAGATAAAGTAGCGCATGCTGGCGTTTTTGCAATTTTAATGTGTTCCCTTACATTCTCTGTTTTTAAACAGAGTCGCTTTAAAGTAATAAAGCGGAAAAGCATACGATTTACAGCTTTAGCCTGTTTGTTATATGGAACAGTTCTAGAGCTAATCCAAGGCAGTGTTTTCTCGGAAAGGCACACTGACTTCTTAGACATACTGGCTAATGCAGCAGGGATAGTCGTTGGAATTGTGATTTTAAAATTATTTTTCAGAGATATCCTGAATTAATTTGGAATAAAAATTGTTTATTTACAAGTCATATCTTTAATTAGAGAGAAATGGAATTAAAAAAATCTAAAGAAGCGAATCTGGAACGAAAAAAATTCGGATGGAGAGCACTAGGTGCGTGCAGTGTCCTTTCGCTATTACTGGTGTCGTTCGTAATTACGTCTTATGATATTAAGGAGCTAGATACTGGTAAAAAGGTTCAGAATATTGATGAATTAGAGGAAGAAATAGTGGCTGCGTCTACGCCTCCACCTCCGCCTCCACCCTGTCTCTTATACACATCTGACGCTGCCGACGAATAGAGAGG
>CAJXOV010000058.1 GCA_913057815.1 uncultured Flavobacteriales bacterium | reverse complement strand
TAGTGAAAGTAACTATAGTTCCTAGAGGACAAAGCTTAGGTGCAGCTTGGTATCTTCCTGAGGAAAGACAAATTACAACTACTGAGCAAATGCTCGATGAAATGTGTGCGACATTGGCTGGTAGAGCTGCTGAAGAAATTGTATTCGGAAAAATATCTACAGGCGCATTAAGCGATTTAGAGAAAGTTACGAAACAGGCATACGCTATGGTTACGGTTTATGGTTTGAATGATAAAATTGGTAACATTAGTTATTATGATTCATCAGGTCAGAATCAGTTCACGAAACCTTATAGTGATGATACGGCTAGAGTGATAGATGAAGAGGTAAGTAAATTGATTGAAACTTCTTACCAAAGAGCTGTAGAATTATTGAGAGTTAATAAGGAAAAACTAACCAAACTGGCTAGGAAATTACTTGAGAAGGAAGTGATTTTCAAAGATGATTTGGAAGAAATTATAGGTCAAAGACCTGAAGGTGCTAGAATATCTGAGTCTATCAATGAAATGCCTGAAGTAGCTTCAGAAGAATCTTCTAACGAAGATGAGCCGGTTGAAGAGTCTTCTGATTCTGAAAAAGAAGGAGAATAAGATGGATAAGGACTGGGTGAAAGTTTATTCAGATACCTTTGAGCCGAAAGTAGAAATGCTTAAAGTTCAACTGGAAAATGACGGAATATTGGCTTTGGTTCTCAATCAAAAAGACTCTGCTCATGTTCACATAGGAGAAGTTGATTTGTACGTAAAGAGAGATGATGTGATAAAAGCTAAACACTTAATTGAAAGCTGGTCATGAAGGATGTACTCGTTAGAGCAGCCACTGGAATAGTTTTTTTAATAGTGATGATCGGCAGTATCGTTTATGGTTCTGTTTCATGTTTTTGGTTGTTTCTATGTATTGTAATTGTTGGTAATTGGGAATACACTGGTCTTCAAAAAAATATTTCTGAATTTAAAAGAGTCATTACTTGTGTTTCATCAGCGCTAATCTTTTCAGCTTTAGCATGGGATTCTTTTGAGTTAATCAATTTAATTTACTTAGCTGTTTTAGTTTTTTCAGCCTCCGCTATTCTATCTATTTTAATTCCGAAAGAGAGGATTAACCTCAGCGACTGGGCTCATGTAGTGTTTGCTCAAGTGTATGTTACCATGCCCTTTGTAATGCTATACATGATAGCCTTCTCTTCAGGGTATTATGAATGGAAATATATTCTCGCATTTTTTATTCTTCTTTGGTTAAGTGATACCGGAGCTTATATGTTTGGAAAGTATTTAGGAAGGAACAAACTACTTCCTAAAGTTTCACCTAAAAAAACATGGGAAGGGCTTATAGGAGGAGTTCTTTCAGCGTTAATAGGAGCGTATTTTTTACAACAGTATGGGTTCGAAATTCCTGGTATTCCTTGGTTTGGTTTAGCTCTTTTGGTATCAGTATTAGGAGCTATGGGAGACTTATTTGAATCTCAAATGAAAAGAAATAGTGGAGTGAAAGACTCGGGTAATTTCATGCCAGGGCATGGTGGTATATTAGATAGGTTTGATGGGGTCCTTTTGAGTGTTCCTGTTATTTTTGCCATCGTTAAAATCATGTCGTAATGAAATTTCATAAAGAAGGTAGAAAGATAGTTCTAGTTGCTTGCTTATTGTTAGCTATACCTTCATCTGTGTCTTGTTGTCTTGGAGCTCCTGAGTGGCTTACTTGTATTCTTTTGGTTCTGTCATTAATTATGTTAGGTCTAGTGATACAGTTTTTTAGAGTTCCTAAAAGAACCTTAAAGGCCATAGATAATCAAGTTGTTTGTCCTGCAGACGGTAAAGTAGTGGTGATAGAAGAAACTGAAGAAACGGAATACTTCAAGGACAAGAGAATTCAAGTTTCTATATTCATGTCTCCACTTAACGTTCATGTTAATTGGAATCCGATAACAGGAGTAGTCCAATATTTTAAATACCATGCAGGGAAGTTTTTAGTGGCATGGCACCCTAAATCATCTACAGATAACGAAAGGACTACATTAGTCATCAAGGATAACAAAGGAAGAGAGATTTTAGTGAGACAAATAGCAGGCGCTGTAGCTCGAAGAATTTGTCATTATGCTGATAAGGGAGATTCTGTCGAACAAGCTAGTCAATTCGGTTTTATCAAATTTGGTTCTCGAGTAGATGTGTTCTTACCGCTTGGGACTGATGTAAAGGTGAATATTGATGATAAAGTAAGCGGAATAGAGACTATTCTGGCTGAGTTGAAGTAGACCCTGCGTTGCAACGCGTATCTTTCTACTTTTAATAATTACAATTTTTTATGGTACACGGAACTCATAATGCGGAGCACGATGAACGTAACGAATCTATTCAAATTTATGTGAATGGTGAGTTGTTCTCTAGGAATGATGCTAAAATTTCGGTCTTTGATAGCGGCTATTTGGTAGGAGATGGGGTTTGGGAAGCTCTTAGACTTCATAAAGGAAAGTTGGTGTTTTTAGATCAGCACTTAAGTCGATTATGGGCAGGCGCTGCTGCTATAGGAATGACTTTGAAATGGAGTAAGCCAGAGTTAGTTTCCATTGTTAGAAAAGTGTTGGAGGCCAATAATATGACGGACAATATCCATGTGCGTATTATGGTTACTAGAGGAATCAAAAAGACTCCTTCACAGGATCCTAGATTAACTGTGTCTGGGCCTAATTTGGTGATTATTCCTGAGCATAAGAAAGCGAGTAAAGAAAGTCAGGAAAAAGGAATTACCTTATTTACATCGACCATTCGAAGAGGTTCTCCAGACTACTTGGATCCAAGGTTGAATTGTCACAGTAAGTTACATGAAGTACAAGCTTTGGTTCAGGCTATAGAGGCAGGAGCAGATGAGGCGTTGATGTTAGATATTCACGGTTTTGTAGCTACGTGTAATGCTACTAACTTTTTCATTGTAAGGAATGGTGAAGTTTGGACTTCTACTGGAAAATACTGCATGAATGGAATCACCAGAGGAAACATCATCAGGGTTTGTAATAAAAATGGCATTCCATGTATAGAAAAGGACTTTTCTCTTTTTGATGTGTATAGCGCTGATGAAGCTTTTGTTACTGGGACGTTTGGTGGAGTTACACCAGTGACTAAGATTGATGGAAGAATTATAGGAAAGGAACAGTTTGGTGATATGAGCAGGAAGCTGAGTTTTTTATATGAAGAGCTGATTGATTCCGAATTGAATAAAACCATATAGAAATGGAGTCAACTAAAACTAGAATCAATCTGTGGAGCGGACCTCGAAATATTTCTACAGCGATGATGTATTCTTTTGCACAGCGAAAAGACACTGTAGTTTATGATGAACCTCTTTATGGTTATTACTTAAGAAGTACGAATGCAGATGTCTATCATCCTGGAGCTCAAAAAGTGCTTTCTGAAATGGAAACTGACGGAGATAAAGTGATCAGTATGATGGAAGATGATCATGGAAAGCCAATAGCGTTTTTCAAACAAATGACTCATCATCTTCATGATTTAGACAAGGGGTTCATGAAAAAAATGACAAATGTTATTCTCACCAGAGATCCGAACGACATGTTACCATCGTTTGCCAAAGAAATTGAAAATCCTACAATGATTGATGTGGGCTATAAGGCCCATTTAGATTTAATCAAATACTTCAATTCTGAAGGAATAAAATATGTGGTTTTAGACTCTAAAAAAGTCTTGGACAACCCTAAAGTCGTTCTTGAAAAATTATGCGAACGTCTGAGTATTCCGTTTGATCAAACAATGCTAAGCTGGAAGCCAGGAGCTATTCCGGAGGATGGAAGCTGGGCTGAATTCTGGTATGAAAGCGTTCATAAAAGCTCAGGATTTATGGAGTATAAGCCTAAGACTGCTCCTTTTCCTGATCGGTTAAAGCCATTGTTAAAAGAGTGTCTTCCTGTTTATAATGAGCTCAAGACTTTGGCCCTTTGAAGTAATCAGTCGAAATAGAGTTGAATCTCTTTTTTATATTTCGCGTAAGTGTACCAAAACAGATAAAAGTAATGAGGAATTTAATTATAGGTTTAAGTCTAGTACTAGGGTTTTCTAGTTGTGATAAAGTAGATGAGTTAACCCAATTTGAAATGGCATATACTCAGTCATTCACTATAGAAGCTGGAACACCATTGGATGTTCCATTTCAGCTGATTACTCCAAGCATAGAAACAGATTATCAAGAAATTTATTCTCAGTATGATACAAGGCCTGATAAAATTGAAGAAATTAAATTGAGAAAAGTGGACTTTACAATTACATCTCCTTCAGAGGGATCATTTAATTTTTTAGAATCAATAGCATTGTCCATTTCTACTTCTGACTTAGAAAAGACAGATATAGCTTCTAAATCAGCTATAGGAGATATGAACGAAAATTCAATTTCCTTAGAAACTGCTGATGTTAACTTGAAAGACTATTTATCTGTAAATGAGTTCAATTTAAATCTAGATGTGGTCACTGATGAGGTGCTGTCTGAGGATTATGTAATTGATATTCATACTGTGTTTTTTGTAGACGCTAGAGTATTAGGACAATAATCTAGATAGAATAATCCAATAATTCGTTACTCTTCTTCATCTCTTCTTCCTTTTTAGAATGTGCTTTTGCTAAATAAAGCGGAAGAAATAGTCCAGTTAGAAAAAATACCAGAATAGACCAAATCCAAGGATTGATGTCTCGAGTATTGGCGTCACGCCAAACTAAAATAGAAGAAATGAGAGGAATTAGTATAGAAGCTATGGCTATGATTACCATCATTTAGCGCTTCTTTTTGTTCTGGTTTTTGTCACCTCTAGTTTTGGGTTTCTTATACTTCTCAGCTAACTTTCTTCGGTAAGATCCGCCCATAGGGATTTTGCTGTTCTTTTCACTCCTTTCATGAGTAGAGGCTCCTCCTTGAGTTCTTTTTACTCTAGTGTTTAGTTCTTTTACTTTAGGCCTTTCTTCTGGAGTTAACTCATGATTGATTTTCACCTCTTCTTCAGGAAATGGAATCTCTTCTATAGAAATTTTCATCAACTCTTCTATATCATCTTTGTACCTTTTTTCTTTTTCAGTATAGAATAAAATGGATTTTCCTTCGTGTTCAGCTCTTCCTGTTCTTCCTATCCTATGCATGTAATTTTCAGGATATTCTGGAGTATCAAAACAAATCACATGGGATATTTGATCTAAATCTATTCCTCTAGCCATTACATCTGTAGCTATCAATACTCTGCTTCTTCCTGAGTCAAAATCTTCAATTGATTTGAATCTATAATTTTGAGATTTATTAGAATGTACAACTCCTGATTTGGTGAAGTGAACTTCACTCAAGTTAGAATGAAGTCTATCAGCTTTGGCCTTGCTGTCTATGAAGATCAGAACTTTTGAATATTCAACTTTATCTCTGAGTAAATGAGCTAGCAGGTTTACCTTGGTATAAAAATTCCATACAGGATAACAGACTTGTTTAATGTTTTCTAAAGGTGTTCCGCTAACGGCAATGGCAATTTTATGAGTTTCTTCAAAAAAGTCTGCTATCAACTCCTCTACATCTTCAGTCATTGTAGCTGAGAACATGATGTTTTGTCTTTTGATAGGAAGCAACTCGAAAATATTTGTAAGCTGAAATCTAAAGCCTAAATCGAGCATTACGTCTACTTCATCTATAACTAGTTTTTTTACAGCCTTAAGTGAAAGAGCATTATTCAATGTTAGATCATACAGTCTACCTGGCGTTCCTACTACTACATCACAGCCCTGCATTACAGATTGAGCTTGAGTATTTATATTCGTGCCACCATAAACGCCTACTACTCTTAAGGTAATATATTTTGAATATTCTTCAATGTTTTCAACCACTTGAGCTACTAATTCTCTGGTAGGAACTAAAACTAGAATTCTAGGGTTTACTTGATTACTAAACTTAAGATCGTTTAGTATAGGCATCATGTAGGCCATCGTTTTTCCCGTTCCTGTTTGAGAAATTCCTATTACATCTTTACCTGATTTAATTACTGGAAATGCTTCGGCTTGAATAGGAGTAGGCTTTTCAAATCCTAAGTCTTCAATGGCATTTAGCAGGTACTTATTAATATTAAGCTCTTGGAACATGATGGTGTAAATCTAAAATTCAAAGGTACAGCGAAATTCAGACTGACCATCAACTTTAGCTTCTCTTATTCGGAGCTCCATTTTTATCCAATAAATTTTAATAAATCAACTTTGCTATCAATTCTCAATTAAATTAATAAGCATCATCATGAATATTAATAGCTCTTCCGCTTGGCTCGTTTTGATTTTTAAATGACTCATCCCATTCTAATGCCACCGGTGAGCTACATGCTATAGATGGAACAGATGGAACAGTTTCTGCGGCTGCAGCAGAAGGAAAATGCTCAGTGAAGATAGTTCTGTAGTAATATTCTTCTTTAGAAGTCGGAGTCTGGAATGGAAATTTATCACTCGCGTTTTTAAATACTTCGTCAGACACTTTTTTGTCTACCATCTCTTTTAAAGAATCTATCCAGCTATACCCTACACCATCTGAGAATTGTTCTTTCTGCCTCCAAGCTACTTCTGCAGGTAGGTAATCCTCAAAAGCTTCTCTTAGAATGTGTTTTTCCATTTTTCCGTTTCCACACATTTTATCCCTAGGGTTTAAGTTCATGGCTATGTCCATAAACTCTTTATCTAAGAATGGAACTCGGCCTTCTACGCCCCATGCCGATAAAGATTTATTAGCTCTTAGGCAGTCATACAAGTGAAGTTTGGATAGCTTTCTTACTGTTTCTTCATGAAAAGCCTTAGCATTTGGAGCTTTATGAAAGTATAAATAACCTCCAAATATTTCATCGGCTCCTTCACCTGATAGAACCATTTTTATGCCCATGGACTTAATTACTCTTGATAATAAGTACATAGGTGTGGAGGCTCTTATGGTGGTGATGTCATAAGTTTCTAAGTGGTAAATCACATCTTTTAGAGCATCTAGTCCTTCTTGAATAGTGAAGGTTACTTCATGGTGTACAGTTCCTATTTTATCGGCTACCACTCTAGAAGCAGCTAAATCTGGTGATCCCACTAGACCGATGGCGAAAGAGTGAAGCTGAGGATACCAAGCTTCTTGAGTTCCATCTGTCTCTACTCTTTTAGCGGCATATTTTTTAGCCACTGCAGCAGTGATGGAAGAGTCTAGTCCACCAGAAAGCAATACGCCATAAGGCACATCGCTCATGAGCTGTCTTTTTACAGCATCCTCTAGTCCCTTTCTAAGTTTGGCTACGTCTGACTTGTTGTCTTTTACGGCATCATAGGATTCCCATTCATTATAGTGCCATTTTGTTAGTTTTCCTTCTGTAGAATCATAATAGTGTCCAGGAGGAAAAGCTTCTATTTTGGTGCATGTTCCTTCTAATGCTTTTAGCTCACTAGCTACGAAGTAATTTTCATTAGAATCCCAGCCTTGATAGAGGGGAATAATTCCCAAGTGGTCTCTGGCTATCAAGTAAGAATCTTTTTTAGTATCATATAAAGCAAAAGCGAACATTCCATTCAGCTTAGATAAAAAGTCCGAACCGAACTTTTGATAAAGAGCGAGAATTACTTCGCAGTCAGATTTAGTTTGGAATGCATAGTCTAACGTGAGGTCTTTTCTTAATTCCCTGTGATTATAAATCTCCCCATTAGCGGCTAAAATGAGTGTTTTGTCTTGATTATATAGTGGTTGTCCACCAGAAGAAGGGTCTACTATAGCCAATCTTTCATGAGCCATTATAGCATTGTCAGACATATGTATTCCTGACCAGTCGGGTCCTCTGTGACGAATCTTCTTAGACATTTCTAAAACGATTGTTCTAAGTTCTTCTGGTTTCTGCTTTAATTCAAATGCTGCTACTATTCCACACATGGCCTTTAATTTCTATTGTTTAGGTAGATACAAATATATAAAAAGTTAATCGTATCTTTGTGTTTGATTAATAATTTAAAGTTTGGATAATATAGATATTAAGATATTAAATGCGTTGCAACGCAATTCTAGGGCCAGCACAACTAGCATATCTAGTGACCTGAAAATCTCCAATGTGGCTACCCAACAGAGAATACAAAAGCTAGAGAAAACAGGTGTTATAAAGGGATATACAGCCATTTTAGACCATGAGCTTGTTGGTTTTAAAACTATGGCTTACATAGGAGTCTTTTTAGAAAAAGCCAAAGAGTACTCTTCAGTCTTGGAAGACCTTAGGAATATTCCTGAAGTCAGAGAAGCACATTTTACTACAGGTAATTACAGCATTTTCGCCAAAATTTTGGCTAAAGACAATAAGCACTTGATGAATATACTCAGTACTAAGCTTCAGTCTATAAAAGGAATAGCCAGAACAGAGACGTTTATTTCTCTAGAAGAAGGAATTGGAAATAGAGAGCTGCCCTTAGACGTAGATTAGTTAATCAAAACCTTCTCAGTTATCTTCCAATCTTCATTTATTCCAAATAATGATACCAGATATAATCCTTTAGGTAATCCTTCCGTTGAAATATTTAAACTCCCCTCGTTAGAGAAACTCTTTTGGCTTTTTATTTTCCGGCCTGACATATCTGTAATGTTTATCAATGCATGATCTATATCTCTGCTATAAAAAGTGGCATCACCATTTTCAGAATAGTTAAAGCTATATTTTGGAGCAGTGATGGGGTCATCAGAACCACCTGGAATGATTATATCTATTTCTATATCATCCAGTAATAATATAAACTGAAATTCATCGCTGTAATAATGAAAACCGAAATGCATAATTTCATCACTTTCGGCAGTGAATGTAGCCTGACCTTCCATATACTCGGTATTTGTCAGGTTATCTTCATCCCAAAGAACCTGAGTGGTAGCCATATTCATTGCTATAGCCGAAGTTCCCGCGTGAACTTTTAATTTTTCGAAGCTGTTAAATGCATTCACTTTGTACCAAAATTTAAGATTATATGTGAGCCCTTCAGTAACGTTAAATGAGGGTGTGAATAACCAATCATCATTTGCTTCAGAAGTATTACTGAACATATGAACTGCTGTAGAATCTGTACGTGCGTTTTGAGCGAAGTCGGAATTTTTAATTATCTGCCATCCTTGATTTCCAAGGACATCTAGATTTAAATCCTCTGCAGACCATCCTTGAGGAAAGTTTTCGTTTAAATTTCCTTCTACACCTTCAAAACTAGTTTGATATGGAAGAGAAGTGATGTCTTGGGCAGAAATCGTTATGGTGAATGCGAAAAGAATAATGAGAGTGCAAAGTTTCATATAGATATTTTAATAGATTATTAGTTTGAATTAATTCTGTCTCTTATACACATCTGACGCTGCCGACGAATAGAGA
>CAJXOV010000057.1 GCA_913057815.1 uncultured Flavobacteriales bacterium | reverse complement strand
GATGTAGAGAGGTCTCGTGGGCTCGGAGATGTGTATAAGAGACAGACTTAACCCAGCTTTCTTCGCTGTTTTTAAGATCCATCTCTCCTAATAACACTAGGAAATCCTGAGCTCTTACGAAGTCTTCTCTAAAAATAGCAGCTTCTATTAAGTTCTGATAAAGTGACTGAGTCACCTTATTATTAATTCTAGCTTTTTTATCATTCAAGTCAGACTCACCCAGTACAGTTTCCCATACTCTTATAGCTTCAGTTAACTCTTCAACTCCATCACTACTCCCCATAGGATTGATTCCTCTTTTAGCTAGTTTACCTGCTTTCTCTAAATCATCATAATCTCCTTTGTTTTTAGGAGCTCGTACAGTAAGAGTAGCTGGAACTTTTACAAATCCATGCTGCTCATTAATGAACTTATTTATTTTAGATAAAATGTTAGATACATTATCCTTTTCCAGTTGGAACATGTTAGGAGAAGAAGCAGTAGTTGTAGTAGTGTAGTCTCCAGTTCCTTCGAAAATATCATTGTAAATAGTCTGTCCATTAAACTCTAGTATTAATCTAGTAGGACGTTTTGTTGCAGTCTCGAAAGAATATGTTTTTTGATCTACATATTGTTTAGTTGTTGAATTATAAACTCTTTTAGAGCTCACTTTTCTTTCTGGTTGACTAGACTCGAAAGCTTCCATTTCTACTGTACCAGTAAGGGCATTAGTAGTTCCTTCATCAAAACCTTCAACACTTAAATAAGTATCGGCTAATACTTCCGGCTTGAATATAATACTTGTAGAAGTATTAGGCTCAATGTAGTAAGGCTCAGAAGGAGCTCTAAATGGACCTGGCTTATAAGGCATTCTTAATTTAGGTCTCCCTTCCTCTAATGCTAATTTTTCAATAGCAGAAAGCTTATCGAAAGCTTCAGTTTCTAATTTAAAATTCTCTTGAGCCAATGCTACTTGATCATCATAATTAGCTACAGTCTCATCATGTATTCTTTGAGCTTCCTCAACCTCAGCAGGATAACCAGCTAATCTCTCTTGGTATTCTCTTTCAGCCTGAGCCATAAGAGCATCGTTATTCTCTGGGTATGGAGTATTCACAGTAAAATTATAAGACTCTAATCCTTCCAATGGACTTAGCGGCTGCTGAACATACTCATACTTAAGAACTGTATCTTCAATTTTTTGAGCTGTAACACCCACGGCAATTGACATGCTCAAAAGCAATGTTAGAACTTTAATTGTTTTCATAAATTTTAAATTTCTAAGGCTAGTTAACCCTACATTAATTATTTGCAAAAATACTATTTAATCCTAAAGCCCTTTTAATAAGACTCCATAGAGATTATAATACATCTTTATTAGTTAGCCATCCTCTTACCACTCTTCATGCCAATCTCAATAGACCCAGTCAACAAGCTGCAATACAACAAATTACAACCAACCTGATTGTGCGCCATTCTAAATTCCACTTCTTCTCGAAACTAAAGTTTAAGTGTATCTTCGTTTTTAAGAATGAAAATAAAAACTACTCTTTTTAGCTTTTATCGTAAATACCCACTTGTAGACCTTCTTATTCTACTCTTTTTTGTTCTGATCTGTTTTAGTGAATTGGCCACTGGCCAAGCATCTCTAAAATGGGATGCTACAGACTTATATCTTCCGTGGAAATTCTTTGTTACCGAAACATTAAAATCTGGAGAACTGCCCCTTTGGAACCCAAGTATGAATTACGGATTTTCTCAAATGGGAGACCCAGGAACGTGGTATCCTATTAGCTGGTTTATCGGCCTTCTTGGAAGATATAACCTCAGCTCTCTAAACATAGAATTCCTATTTCACATTTGGTTAGCGGGAGTTAGTATGTACACACTGGCCAAAGGATATAAAATTTCCAGATGCTCCAGCCTTTTAATAGGCATTAGTTTCATGTTCTCAGGGTTTTTCATTGGAAATGCACAACATATAGGCTGGTTAGTAAGCGCGGCATGGTTCCCACTAGCTTTTCACTTACTTCGAAGAATCACCGAAGGTGCCAATTGGAAACATATCTGTTGGTTCTCTCTAGTTTTCTTCCTAATGCTTTCAGGAGGTTATCCCGGTATATTTATAACGAGCTGTTATATCTTCTTTTTTTATAGCGTTGCAACGCTGGTAAGACTTTTAATCAAAAAGAAAAATTCAGAAGCTTTCCAGATTTTCAAAAGCTTAAGTGCTGTCGTTTTCTGTTTTCTCTCGGTCAGTTCTGTAGTAATTATATCCTCTGTAGATTTAGCTAGGCATCTCACTAGATCAGCCGGACTTTCTTTAGGAAACACTTCTTGGAATATTTTTCATGGATCGTTAGACCCTAAATCTTTGGTGTCTTTGATTCTTCCATATGCAGTTTCTCTGAATTCTAATTTTTGGGAAATAAATGTATGTTTTCTGAACTCTTATGCAGGTTCCTTAACTCTAGTTCTGATCGCATCTGCCTTTCTAGTTAAAAAACTTAGACCTCAAGTTTCAGGATTTCTTTATGCAGCTTTACTGTTCTTATTTCTTTCATTAGGTGAACATTTACCTGTAAGAGAATTATCTTCTCACTTACCAGGAATGAACTTATTTAGGTATCCATCCTTATTCCGGTTCTTGTTTATTCTATTTCTTCTTTTGGCAGCTGGAAGATCTCTAGATTTTATAAAAAAAGAGGATGTAAGCAGAAAAACAGCTTGGATTATTACAGCAATTTTAGGGGCACTTCTGCTTATCACTTCACTAATTCTCCAAACCCAAAGCTCGTCAGCACTTTTGGCCATAGATAGTCTAAATAGTCGATTTATATTTCAGTCTTTATTCATGGGACTAGCACTTATGTGCCTTTGCATTCTATTGTTTCTTCTCAGGAGTAAACCACAATTTTTAATCCCGATTATTGGAGTTTTTATTATCTCCGATATGATTTATTCGGCTAAACTAAATCTGCCTTATACGGCCACAGAAAGTCATAACATAGAATCTGTGGACGGGAGCTTTTCAAAAATGCCAAAAGCTTATCCGATACCGGAATTAAAAAATCCAATGAACCTAAGCAGCGAAAAAGAATTGGCTGGTTCTCCTGAATTTGTTTGGAGAAACTTGGCCACGTATCACAAAATGCCAAGCGGAGAAGGATTTAGTCCTTATGGTATAAAAGGGATGAAAGAAGGTTTAGCTATTCCTAGCTCGTCTCAATTCCCTGAATTACCCTTCTTGTTTTTTCTTAACCCTGAGGGATTAAATGAAGATTTACAGATAAGTTCTTTCGAACATCACACATCTTCTATAGCTAGGTTTACCGAGTACTCAGCCAACAACATGAATATTGAGAGTTTTTCATATGAAAATCAGATTGTTATAATTCAACAAGTGAATGACCCTAATTGGAAAATTTCTATAGATGGAATTCCCAAATCAATTCTAACGATAAATGAACTATTCATGGGATTTGAACTAACTAAAGGAACGCATAAAATAGAGTTAGAATTTCACCCAAGAAATACCAAAATCGGGTTTTGGTATAGTCTTTTTAGCTTTTTAACTCTTTTACTCATCCCTTTAATTTCACTTAAAAGGAGCAGGTAATTTTACCGAATTGGTTGTAATCTACTTCTACTTTATCACCTTCTTTTACTGGAATAGGACTAATAAAAGAACCAGCTAAAACTAATTCACCGGCCTTTATGGTTCTTCCAAACTGCTTGTACTTTTCATTAAGCCATAAAATACTATTTACTGGATGATCTAACACAGCACCTGACACTCCAGAAGCTTCTAATACTCCGTTTTTTCTAAGAGCAGCAGCTACCCAGGCTAAATCAGAATCTAACGGAATTCTCTTTTCACCAAGAACTATGGCGCAGTTAGCAGCATTGTCTGAAATAGTATCTTTTACTGTTCGGTTTTTTCCTTCAGTAGAAGCCATTACCCTAAAGTCAATCAACTCTAAACACGGTACTATATAATCAACACACTCCAGTAATTCCTCGATTGAGTTTACGTTATGAGAAACATCCTTTTTAAAGTAAAAAGCCAGTTCAGCTTCTATTCTAGGTTCTATCAAACTACTTACTTTAATACTAGACCCTGATTTGTAAACCATATCCTGAAATAACACTCCAAAATCTGGCTCATCTATTCCAAAAGCACGCTGCATAACTACAGAGGTAAGACCAATCTTATGTCCTACTATTTCTCCACCATTTTCAACTTTCAAATTCACCCAAGCATCCTGAACAGCATATGCATCTTCAAATGACATGTTGTCTATTTGACCTGAAATCACATTCATCTGAACTGCGTTTTCTTCAGCTTTCTGGAGTTCAGTGGCTAATCTTTGAGCATCTGTTGAGCTTACCATGGATAAAATTTAAAGGGTTTTAATATAAAGCGCAAGGTATAGATTTATCCCACTTCAAAATTCTATAAAACAAAAAAAGGCCATCAGTTTCCTGATGGCCTTTCTTTCTTTTTATTCTCGGTTATTTAATAATACATTTAGCTGTGTATGTGTTTTTAGGTCCTACTAATTTCACAATATATGTTCCAGCGGATACTCCTGTAATGTCAAACTCAACAATTCCGCTTTCTATACTTTCTGTTATCTTTTTCTCAGTAATTACCCTTCCCATTGGTCCTAAAATTTGAATAACAGTATTGGCTTCTACCTTATTCACCTTTACGAAGAATACTCCATCACTTGGGTTTGGAGCTACCGTAAGTTGCTTAGTAGATGCTTTATTATAATCTGCTAGCTTTATTTTAGTAAAGGCCACACTACTCGCACATTCGCTGTCTGTTACCTTAAAGCCTATAGTAGCATCTCTGAAACTATCCTCATCTATAATGGTAAGCACATCAGTATCCACTCCAGTTACATTATCTGACTCTTCTAAAGGAATGTAAATACCTCCTGATAATATTTCCCACTGGTAACTTCCTGAGATATCAGAATAACCAATAAGTTCGGTTTCAGACAAGTCAGAAGATTTAGTTCTAACAATTTCTGCAGCTGGCTTACTAAGTGGAGAGCTGTTTTTAAAGTACACCCAACTAGACTCACCTTGTAAAGTAGCGGCTAAATCAAATTTGGATATATCATCAGAAGCACTAAAAGCAGCTATTCCTTCTACATTAGAATCCATAGTCAATTCTTGATTTATAGTATATGTCATATCTGAAATTTCAGTCAGTTGATAAATACTAATTATTTCACTTTCTTCATAAGAAACTATTATTTCAGCTCTTCTATCTCCATCTAAATCTGCCGCTATTATTTCTTTAGGAGTATCATTTAAAGCAATGACTGAAGATGTTACAAATATGAATTCATCCTCTACTTCACTTTTATTTAAATACACTGAGAAAGTATTATCTCCTGCATTGGCTACTACCACATCTTTCTTTCCATCGAAGTTTAAATCTGCTGTAGAGACATCTACTGGATGTTGTCCCGTACTTAAATGTGTATTCAAGTATGAAAGTGAATCCTTATCACTTCTATTAAAGAACATTGTAATTGTATTCTCTAGCTCATTTAAAATGACTGCATCACTCTTTCCGTTTCCGTTAAAGTCTGCTAATTCGATTTTAGATGGTGTTTTACCAGTAGTAAAATTCTCTAGGTAGTTGAACTTTTCAGAAGCGTAATCTTTGTCTGGAGATTCTTCTTGAATTTCAGCACCAAATAAGTATACTTGATCATTTCCTGAACTTAGTGAGATCAGTTCTTTTCTAGCTCCTCCATTCAAATTCAACCCTGCTATTCCCATTGGGGCTATATCAGTTTCTATTGAATCATATTCGGAAAGAAGAACTAATCCAGGAGTACTTTGGTTTTCCATCAACCATATTTTTTCTCCTTCCTTGTTTGTGAATATTAAGTCTGCCAATTTATCATTATTGATATCTGAAAAACTCAGGTAATCTGCAGGCTCTGGAATAGACACATTATAAGCAAATGCGAAGTTCGAGTCCTCATCTTCGGAATTTAAATAAACCGATATCAAGTTCAAGTTGTCTTGAGAGGATACGATTATGTCGTTTAATCCATCCCCATCAATATCACAACTGTGAAGCATCTTTTCGTTTAATAAATCAGAGTTTACTATACGCATTCCATCAAAGGTAATTTCTCTAATAGGGAATGCACACGCATCATCTTCTTCAGATAGCATAGCTCTATTTTCTGTTTCAGTAGTAAAGTTATGTGCATTCTGATAAGGTCCGTAACATGAATGTGAATCACCACAAGTAGCAGCTACACTCCAATCATATGTCGTCTCAGGAAGTAATCCTGTAATTGTTAAAAATGAATTTGCTCCTGAATTTCTCCACTGGTATTCAGAGTCTGGCGCACCAAACACTTTAAACCTTACCGTATACCTTTCAGCACTCAATACTCCTCCCCAGCTTAACGTGGCTTCAGTATCTGTAATACTAGAAGCTGCATTTCCTGTTGGCATCTGACATTCAGGAAGAGTGGTAAATACATTGGTCATAGAGTTACACCCTTGTTCAGCTCCAAAATAAGCTGCTACCTGCCACTCATAATGAGTTCCTGGATCTAAATTACTAAGGTTTCCTACTATTAGACTCGTGTTGGTAGAAGCATTCTTATAACTCCATTCATCATTCGTTCCCCATCTTCTGTAACGTACTCTGTATCCTGTAGCTCCAGTTAACGTTCCCCAATTCATGGTTCCTTTATAAAGCCCGATATCTGATGTATTCATTCCACATGGCACACAATTGTTACCATTTGAATTATCATACAATCCATAAAGTCCAGTTTGATCAAAATCATTAGCTGAATCTGTGGAAGACACTAAAAACATTACATCATTGAAATCATGATCACAACTTAAATATTCTCTATTTATCTCCTCAAATCCCACTATTAAGCCATTGTTATGAGTATCTATAGAAGTGTGACTATGTATTTTGTCTGCTTCTACAGTTTCTGGGTTTAACTTATGACTAGAGTAAACTGTTAAGTAATTGTCCTCTATGCTCTGAGTGGTATACTGCCATCCTCTGGTAATCAATGCAAATCCTATGCTTGTTCCAGAGTTAAAGGTTCCTAAACTTACTTTATCACCATATGACATTCCTCCGCTTTCTCCAGCATCAAATGACATATTAGGGAAGACAGCTGTTTTATTCAACACTTCATCTTCATCCATAAGTGGACTATTAGTATTGTAAGTATAATAGGTTAATGTGTTTTGGTATGGTGTTCCTTCATGAATGAAAGTCACAAATACTTCAGTATTGTCATCTAAGATATGAATATCTCCTGCACCATCATATTGCAACGCATGAGAAAGTTCAACTGGTAGATCTCGGCCTTCTTTATATGTATAATTTAAATCATTTAAGAAGTCTTCAGAACAGGCTAGCGGTGTTGGTTCTCCACATGCCAGCACTCCATCTTCACTCCATCCGCATGGATATAAAACATCTGTATTGTCTATATACACAGTCATAGCATCAGTTCCCATACATCCATTGGCATCAGTAATACTCAATGAATACGTGGTTTCAGAAGCTGGTGTAGCTGTAGGACTTGCTATATTGGCATCATCCAATCCTGTACTTGGTGTCCATAAGTATGTATACGCAGCTAACCCGCCTGTTTCAGTTCCATAAAGCGGAGTACTAGCTCCTGTATCTACTTCCTTATCATTTCCGGCACTTGCAGAAATCTGACAATCGGGATCATCACAATCTGTTAAACCATCATAATCATCATCTATTCCATTATCGCATATTTCTACACATTGTTCTATGGTAAATGTTACTGACTCTGCGGTGCAAATTCCCATTCCTCCACCATTGTCCTCCATATATGCGGCTACACTAATAGTGATTTCTCCAAGAGTAGGTGTTAAGGTCATTTGGTAAGGAGAAGTATTATCAGTGATTACTTCATTAACTGCTCCTGTTACAGTGAACACTACACTTTCAGAAGTCCCGAAAACTCCTGAATTAATGGTTACTGGATTTGACTCTAAGTCATCCCAACATACCACCATATCTTCTATTAAATCAGTTCTTTCTGATTGGTTCAAATAAATACTGGTGATATCTGCGTTTATACAATCAGGATCATCACAATCTACCAATCCATCTCCATCATCATCTATTCCATTTGTACAATCTTCAGGAGTATAAATGAATATTCTAATATCTTCAGTTTCTCCCATTTCCAAGATATCTCCGGAAAGGTTATTGGCATCTATTTCTATTTCACTTACAATCAATCTCGCATTTACATTTCCAAATAATTGTCCTTCCGGAATATCGAGGGCCATGGTATATGATTCTTCTTCAGTTATCAACTCAGAAGAAAAAGAAGTAAAATCAAACACTCCATCATCATCCCAATCTACGGCTAGTCCGTAATAGGCCGTCATTTCATATTTGGTGTTTAAGTCATAAGAGGCTGTAACCTGACGGCCAATAATTTCAGTACTTATATCAAAACCATCATCATCATCTCCGTTAGAAGCTGCATTTTTAGGATCAATATTATCAAAAGTAGTAGTCTCTCCTATCCATACACTTGTAAAATCAGGCACATCATCATTATTTAAATCTTGGTAATAATTTAGAATCCTAGATACTGGAAGATTAGAGTTATCTCCATAATCAAATTCGTAAACCGCTGGTATAGATAGTGGACATGAAAATCCATCATTCTGACTTAAGTTATCTATAGAACTGGAAACAATCCTAGCTTCCAGAGTATTTACATCCACCCTTACGATAGACCCATACTTGTTATTACTCGCATATAATTTACCATCAGAACCCGTCCATTGACCTCCATAACCTGTAGTAGGAATACCATCTCCTGTTACATTTCCTAGAGAAGACTTAAGATTAGTGGTAGTATCAAATTTATATAAAGCCTGTCCATGTAAGGCGTAAAAATTTCCATCTTCGTTATAGGCAAAATCCCATCCTGCCATAGCTTGTCCTACATAAGTATTTAACACTACCGGTACTGAAGGGTCTACTTCAAGCATGTCGTTTCCAACTGCTCCCCACCAATGTCCTCCAGCATCCATATCTCCTCGGTAACAATTCTTGGCAAAGTCTAATCCTAAATAAAGGACATTTCCATCTTCTTCCAATTGGATAAACTTCTTTCCACTAGCTCCATAAACAAGCCCCGTGTTGGTATCAAACCCAAGTCCATTGGCTTTTTGAGAAGCTAGGGCGATTTGTATGTAATCTCCTGTAATTGGGTCTAATACTCCATAAACGTTAGGCTGATTGGCCCCTTTCTTTTTATAAACTTGGTAAAACGCTGGGTCACACTCAAAAACATCTAAAACAGAACAATCTTCGACTGTTGTAGTAGT
>CAJXOV010000056.1 GCA_913057815.1 uncultured Flavobacteriales bacterium | reverse complement strand
CTCGGAGATGTGTATAAGAGACAGTCTCCATTCTGTTCCCAAATTTGGATACCCGAATTAGTTAGCATTGAAACTAGTTTCTGATTCATCTGTTTTATTATGTGTGATGATTTACGGTCAGACTCTTACGAGCCAAATCTCGAATGACACTTCTTTATTAAACACTCTATTTGTTGAGCTAGTATATTCGATGTTTTTCGAATTAAACCAGAATTGGTCCTACATTTTAGCCGTTTACTTATAGTCATCTGCTCCACGCCCCTACATCATTAACACGACTCTCTAGTTTTCTTTGCAACGCAAATATTATTAGATGAAAATCACAACTATAGTACTCTTCTTTATCCTCGCTCCTATTTATTTACTAGCGCAAAATTTAAGCTCTGAAAGCTCAACTAAGGATACTTATCTATTTTATTTACATAGAGAAGCTATTAAGGACAGTAAGTCTTTATCTGGAAGTGTTACTATGGAAGACTCAAATGAGTTTATGGAATTAAGTCAAGTTTTCAAGCCCTATTTAGGTCATGTCACGAACCCAAGCGAAAGCCCTGAAACTTGGACTACAGATGGAGAAATGTTTAAGAGTTTTGTACTCTTTGATTTGTTTCATTCTAAAAACAAAGGAGCTGGATCTAGAGATCACTATAAGCAGCTAGATGAAGATAGGCTTGAGGAATACCTAGATGACATTTTTGCGGGCGGGAGGAATTACAGACCTTATAATCAACAGATCATGATGAATTCTTCTTACGGAGACAATCCTGATCTGACTTTTGGACCAGGGCTCACAAACTCTCAAAACAACCAAGCTTGGAAACTAGGATGCTCCTCTAATACAGGAGGAAACTTTTCAAACTACACACCTGGAAATGGATTAGGTGAATCAGCCTTCATAGGAAAATACACAAATGACGGTATTGTCTACAGAGGAATTCAAGTGCAATCTGACCAATCCTATGAGCTTCTTTTATGGTTGACCGCTTTATGGAATTCTTATATTGATAGTGATTGTATCAATTGTTTTTCGGTAGGAATAGAAGCTTACGATTCAGAATACAATAGGCTAACTGATAGCTCTCTTGATTTTGGGCCTAAGTTTAAATATGCAAACAATGGTCAGTTGTATAAATCATCAAAGAGTTTAAGCTTTCAAAACACTGATAATTACAATAAAGATTCCTATCCTACTTGGGATGACAAATGTTTGAATTTCAACATTCCAGAGGGAGTAAGTTATATAGATCTGCACTTCTTTGTTCCATATAATAGTGACAATCGAAACTTCGATACCGGTAATGCTCCTTATATATTCTTAGATGATGTTTTTCTTGGACTGGAAACCGAAGGGCCGCGGACTAACATCCTGGAAGATTCAGATTTCTCACTGAGCCCTGAGAACTCACCTTGGGAAAGAGGCATGCTCGAAAGAGATTATTCTGTTTACAGAAGTGATGAAGCATTTATGGATGGATTGTTTAATTCGATAGCATCTATAAATCAGGATTCGGGGCCTTTGAATGGTAACTTTCCTTCTGATCCTATAAAGGTGTATTTTTCTTTTCCTGATTTAAATAGTGTTTTTGAAGAAGCTAGCTCAAGCACTGATTTTAGCCATGGAATTTATAATGACTTTAATGCTGACCTTGAAGCTTATCTTACTTCTATCCAAAGCCGTTTTAATGATTGGTCAGCTACTGTTACTTGGCCAGCTAATCAATTGTTCCCAATCGAAATAGGAGGCATTTATCTAACTAGTGAACGGTTTCGATCTGACACAGAGTTACTGGGTAGTCCTGTTTTCGATTATTTAAATTCAATAAAAGTAGCGGTGCAAAATCAACCTGGAGACTGGAAAGTTTTAGGAATACCTTACCCAAATATATGTGGAGCCAATGAAACAGGACCTAGAATAGATTCACAGTATCCAAACGCGTTTTTGCCTGATGGGAATAACTCAGGTGTAATTGACTTCATCAATCAACAGCCCAATGCATTCCCTGTCTTACGTGGTAATCACGCAAATCAAATAGTGGACCATCTAATGCTAGATTATGCACATGAATACATCCAAGAAAAAAAATTGGGTGTTCACATAGAACACCATGTAAAGGATAACTATGAGCAATTTCAGCCTTACCATAGATCTATTGATTATTTGGATTATGGAATAAAGAATGGCTATGTTAATTACAGAAAGAGCTTTATTGATGATGAGGGAGATTTTCATCAACTCATGAGAAGCTCTGATCCTTTAGATAACGTAGTATACGAAGAGGTTTATAAATTTCTTAAAGTGGCTGAAAAAGGCCACGTTATAAACTCAAGATTCGAAACCACCTATTTTAAAAACTCTCAAGAAATCCTCAGTGATTGGGTAAAAGGTGGAGGTGCCCATATCCCTGTCAGTTCGTGTCAAAAACTTACTAGTAATGGTGATCTCTGGTATACAGATGACATTGAATTTATTCAAGGAAATTATGCCATGAATCTGCGGAACGACAACAATCATGGATTTAAAAACGAAGACTTTATACCTGTCCAAGGAGGTGGTTCTTATACATTACTATTTGATGCCAACTCGGACTGCGGAAACACAAGCATCAATGTAATAATAGAGGAATATGACGAACAGGGAGGCGTTATTTCTTCTAGCACTATTCAGTCCTCTACATTCACCAGTGGAGTTTGGAATACAGATGAAAGTTTTACGTATCAAATGAATGCTACCACCGCGTCCATCAAGTTGAATTTTCCAAAAAGGTCTGAATCTTTCTGCTCATGTTTGATTGATAATATAAAGTTAGAATTAGATGGGCAAGGAATTCCCTCAAGTGGACTTTATGATGAAACTTGGAATCAATATTTTCCGATGGGGATTAAACAGGATGCACCAGGCTTTATGACTGTCCCATCTATAATAAGTTTGGCTGACCCAATAAGATTAAGTTACACTTCTAGATTTGACAAACCGGAGTTTCTAGGATCTGAAGGCGTATCCGAGGTGTTAAATTACTCAATCGGACTTCGGTTTTATGATGATCAAGGAGGCTTAATAGATTCTTCAAATCCATCATCCATAAGTGCAAACATTACTGAAACTATCTATTCTTCATCTGGTGTGCCGATTAACGACAATTTGGTCTTCGATTATAACCATGCTTTTACGGGATACATTCTTCCTCGAATTCAGACTTTCTATCCTTATAATTACAGTAAACAGGGTGGTTTAACCTTCGGGTGTAGTGCTGATTATATAGACAACAGTCCTCAGGAGAGTATAGAAACATGGTGGACCAGCCAATGTATATTTAACGAGATAGAAATCCCAATTAATCTAGTGCCCGCTGGGGTTGACTCCTACAGAATATTCTTTATTAATGAGGCAGGAGATGATACTGAATTAATAATTCACAGACCTTGGCAAAATCTAGAAACACCAGAGTATGGCTCTAAATCTTCATTTGACAACTCGTTATCCATTATCAATAAGTCAGATGAAGATATGGATAAAGAAGGCAAACAAAATTACGATGTCCTTATTTATCCAAATCCAGCCTCAGATTATTTCATTTTAGAATTAAGCCAGTTTAATGATGAACAACAGATTGAGGTTAGAGTTCTTGATAATTCGGGAAGAGAAGTTTTTAATCTATCAAACGTTAACGGAGGCACTATTCAAACCATAGATGTGAGTTCTTTACGAGCTGGAATATATTTTGTGCAAGTCATCTTACCGGGAATAGTAAAAGTAGAGACGATTGAAATAATTAAATAGGTGCATCATGTAAGATCCATTTGAATCTCCTTCTTTACTCTACTCTTTTTAACTAGTTCTCTAACTATTAAGAAAAACAACAGGCCGTATTCAATAAATAAATAAAGCGGCTTTTCTTCTATAGTTCCATTGATGTAAAAGGAATAAGAAAGGAATATTAATCCTGTCCACCAGAATGGGAACTTATGCTTAGAGAACAGTGAAATGCCAAATGGAATAAGTGCATACCATGGATGAACCGTAGTACTCATCAGCAGATATACCGTGCTTATTATTAACGCTGCTGTAGGCAGGCTTAAACCCCATGTTTTTTTCGGGAAAAAGCTAAGAACCGCTATCACTAGAATGGTTACACCTGCCATGATAGGACCTGCTGTCTGCACCACATCCCAGCCAACAGTTAATTCTCCTATCCATTTTACAATGTAAAATATACTGGCATTGAACTCGAAACTTTGGAAATATAAATCAATGCTGCTCCACATATTTAACACTACTTCCATGCTTAAAAAAGGCAGAAATGTTACTAGGAAAGTAAGTCCAGCCACCGCTCCATATTTAATGCTTTTTCCCCATCCCATGTAAGGAATTAGTAACGGTAAAAACATTAGTGGAAGCAGCTTAGTGCTGATGGCTATTCCGAAAAAGAAAGCCGATAATATCCAGCTCTTTTTAAAATAAACTACTGCCAATAACACATAAGTTAACATGATCACTTCGAAATGAAGGTTTCCTATTCCTTCTATGATTACTAAAGGGTTTAGCGCCCAAAGTGAAAATTTACCGATGGCAATTTTTTTACTTAGTGCTAACCGAAATAATGCGAATAAGCCTATGAACTCAGTTAGAAAAAACAGAATTTTGAGGGTTAATAATCTTCCATAAATAGTATCAGAAAATAATCCTGATGCTATAAAGTACAACTGATTAACTGGAGGATAAACTGAATAATAGTCAGGAGAGTTCATTTGTTTATACAGCTCTCCGTTCAAGCTCGTATCATACTCATCCAACACTATCAGATCAGAAGGTGTGTGGCCGAATACATTCTTTCCATTGAGTGTAATTTCTCCATCCCACAGAAAACGATGGTAATCGTCAGATAAGGTAGGCGTAGCAAAAAGCCAGAACACTCGAAGAGCTACAACCATGTAAAAAACATCGGTTATTTCATACTCTTCAATAATTAGAAGATAGAGCCAAAACGCCCCCGTAAAAAGCCCCAGAAGCATATAGAAATCTTCTCTAGCTGTGAGGTAAACCAAAATATGAATTGCGAAGGTTAGGAATACCACTCCTACTCGCCAAAATGAACTCATGTTGCCCATGATTCTTTAGGACATTTGAGTGTGTTTCACTGAATAGAAACTAACCAACCCAAATCCTACAGTGAGCATGATATGGAAAGGAAGTAATCCGTAATCTTCTAAGTAAACAGCATAACCGATAGCTCCTAAAAAGTAGAGTGTGATTAGCACTTCTACTATAGTTAACGGGTTTACTTTAAAGGCCCTGTACTTTTTATTAGCCCAGGTTCCTGATTTTTCTTCTAGTGCGAACTTAGGCGTTCTTACAAATGGTGTCTTTCTTCCTGCATACCCTTCTATAACTGCTATACTATTATGAAGAGATAATCCCATACTTACAGATAGAAACAACGGAAATCGGTAAAGGAATTTAAAGAAACTTTTTAATCCTCCTTTTTCTACATGACTCATACTTAACCAATAAAAGTAGCTAAGAATCATAAAACTAGATACAAAGACACTTGCCAACTTAAAGATAGCATCATACCCCTCGAAGTTATGCTTAATAAGCAGAACAGGAACACTAAGCATAGCCGTACAGAATATACAGATGAAAACAAAACTGTTCAGTAAATGGAAAGCTGCATGCACTTTAGTCTTCCAATCGAGCTGCTTAGTTCTCATCACCTTAGGAAGGTTCTTAATGGCACACTCAGCTGCTCCTTTAGTCCAACGAAACTGCTGGTTTTTCAATGAGTTCATCTCTGCAGGAAGTTCAGCTGGTGACAGCACATCTTCTAAATAAGTGAATTTCCAGCCTTTCATTTGAGCTCTGTAACTCAAGTCTAAATCTTCTGTTATGGTATCACTCTGCCATCCTCCCGCATCTTCTATGCATGTTTTCCTCCAGACTCCGGCTGTTCCATTAAAATTAATGAAATGACCTAAAGAGTTTCTTCCCACTTGTTCTACTGTAAAATGGGCATCTAATGCAAACGCCTGAAGCTTGGTTAAAAAGCTGTAATTCTTATTGAGATGTTGCCATCTAGTCTGCACTACTCCTATTTCATCTGAGGCATAAAAGTGAGGGATAGTTTTTCTTAAGAAAAGTGGATCAGGAACAAAATCCGCATCGAAAATAGCTATGAATTCACCTTTAATCTCTTGCATTCCATAAGCTAATGCTCCTGCTTTATAGCCTTTCCTTTCTGGTCTTTTTACATGTGTAATATCGAATCCTAAGGCTTTAAGCTCTTCTACTTTCTTAGCGGCTACTTCGAATGATTCATCAGTAGAATCATCTAATAATTGGATCTCAAGCTTGGATTTATCATAATCAATGTTAGCTATAGAATCTAACAATCTTTCGATCACATACAATTCGTTATATACTGGAAGTTGAATAGTCACATTCGGCCATTCTCGGTCTTCCATGTTACAACAAGCTTCTTTTATTGCCTTTTTTTGCTTAGAATATGCTAGAGCTAGACTTAACTGCATAATGCTATAAGCAAAAATAAACAGCAAGAAAAATGCATATAATATGATGAGTATTATCTCCATATTATCGGTACTTGATTAAGGTGTAAATAATTTTATAACCCGCTAAGATAGTTCCTTTGAGGGTGCCTGTGATTTTAGAAACTCCTACTCGCTTTCTGTACTTGGCAGGGAATTCTAAGAATGGTACTTTTTGTTTGGCTATTTTAATTTGCATTTCTACGGTCCAACCGAAGTCTTTATCTTCCATTTGCAACGCGTTTAACGTGCTAAGCTTAATAGCCCTGAACGGACCTAAGTCAGAAAATTTAACTCCATAAAACCATTTTAGGAGTCCAGTAGCTAGCCAATTACCAAAGCGCTGCTGAGGCATCATAGATCCTTTTTCTCTAGTTCCGAGTGCTCTAGAACCGATAGTAAAATCTACTTCTCCGTTTATTATAGGGCGTACTAACTGCTCTACTTCTTCACCGTAGTCAGAATAATCTGCATCCATAAAAACAAGGATATCTGCTGTAGGTTTAGTTTCGTTTACAAAGCTTATACCTCTTAAACAAGCAGCGCCATATCCTTGATGATTTTCATCTACTACGATGGCACCTGATTTTAGAGCAGCCTGGACTGTTCCATCGGTAGAGTTATTATTAACTACTACTACATTTCGAATTAATTTCCTGTCTAAATCAGCCAAGACTAGCGGTATGCTGTCTTCTTCATTAAATGCAGGAATTACTATATCTATAATCAAGTGCGGTTATTCAATATTTAAGCGGGTACAGTAGCATACTGCTGAAGCCCTACTTTAAGGCATTCTAATGCTGAAGAAAGGTCTGCTTCATTCAACACATAAGCAATTCTCACCTGGTTTAACCCTAGCCCTTTAGAGCTATAAAACCCAGCTGCTGGAGCCATCATTATAGTTTGGTTATTGTGTGAGAACTCTTCTAACATCCACTGACAGAAATGTTCTGTGTTTTCTACTGGCAATTCTGCGATGCAATAAAAAGCTCCTTTAGGCATTGGACATTTAACACCTGGAATTTCATTCAAACCATTTACCAGCGTATTTCTTCTGTTTAGATATTCTTCTTTTACATCATCGAAATAAGACTGCGGAGTAGCTAGAGCTGCTTCTCCAGCTATTTGACCATATGTAGGTGGTGAAAGTCTAGCTTGAGCAAACTTTAAAATAGTTCCGTACAACTCCTCATTTCTAGTAATTACGGCTCCTATTCTAGCACCACACATACTGTATCTTTTAGATACAGAATCTATCATAATAGCATTATTCTCAAGTCCTTCTAAGTTCATTACTGAATAATGCTCTAACCCATCATACGCGAACTCTCGGTAAACCTCATCAGCTATTAGGAATAAATCATGCTTTAAAACTATTTCTCTGAGTTGTTCTAATTCTTCTTTTGAATAAAGGTAACCTGTAGGGTTTCCTGGATTACATATAAGAATAGCTCTAGTTTTAGAAGTGATTTTTTCTTCGAATGCAGAGATTGGTGGCAATGCAAATCCGTCATCAATATTAGCCGTAATAGGAACTACATTCACTCCTGCTGATACTCCAAATCCATTATAATTCGCATAAAATGGCTCTGGAATAATAATTTCATCTCGAGCATCCATGCAGCTCATCATGGTAAAAGTCAATGCCTCTGATCCACCTGTGGTAACCATAACATTATCGGCATTGATATTAATTCCTACTGAATCATAGTATTTTACTAGGCCTTTTCTGTATGACAATATACCTGCACTGTTAGAATAAGCTACTACATCCATATCCAGATTTTTAATCTTTTCTCTAGCTACTTCAGGAGTTTTAATATCAGGCTGACCTATATTCAAATGGAAAACAGTTTTCCCTTCAGTCTTAGCCTTATCAGCATAAGGAACTAATTTTCTTATAGGAGAGGCAGGCATGGTTAGCCCTTTTTGTGAAATCTTTGGCATTTTGCTTCTAATTAAAAGTGCAAATATACCTTAGCGAGTTATCTTAGCCAATGAAAAAGTATCACACCGCGAATGAATCCTATTCTGGCATTTATAAAGACTACTAGACCTGTGAATCTGCTAATAATAGCAGTGACAATGTACTGTATGAGGTATTTTGTAGAGGGAGGATTTATTAGGCTAGCTACTGGCCCGTCAGAATATCCAACAGTAGAGTTTACAATTCACAGGCTAAGTGAGGTGCATTTTTCGCTTCTAACTTTAATTATGGTATTTCTAGCCGCTTCAGGAAATATAATTAATGACTATTTCGATGTGAAGGTGGATCGAATAAATAAACCTGAAAGAATAACTATAGATAGAGGTTTTAAAAGGCGCGTAGCCATGGCCGCGCATCATACTCTTAATGGACTGGCTATTACTTTAGGTCTTTATTTAGGCTGGGCAGAAAAAGTCTGGTTTTATGCCTTCACTCCTGTTTTTATAGCTGGAGCATTGTGGTTTTATTCTTTTTACCTAAAAAAGACTTTTTTACTTGGCAATGTTCTAGTGGCTTTGGTGGTGAGTATAGTTCCTATTTGGGCTAGTTATAGCGTCATTACTCAGCCATTGATAATCACTTTGGATGTCCAAAAAAACTCATTCCCTATCTCTGATTTTTACATCTTTTTTGCCCTAGTTATAATGGCTTATTCTATTCAAGCTTATATGATTTCATTATTTAGAGAGGTGGTAAAAGATGCTGAAGACTTAAAAGGAGATAAAGAATTTGGATATAGAACACTTCCCATAGTATGGGGATGGAATAGAACGCGAAAAGTTCTTTTAGTTTCGATGACTCTCTGGTTGTTTGTTCTGTTCAAAATGACTCATTTTATTATGATTGAGTACATTCCTATCTGGGGAATTTTATTCGGAATCATTGTTAC
>CAJXOV010000055.1 GCA_913057815.1 uncultured Flavobacteriales bacterium | reverse complement strand
AGATGTAGAGAGGTCTCGTGGGCTCGGAGATGTGTATAAGAGACAGAGGCTGGGTTGTTGGTTTTGTAAGCCAGTGGGTATATTTGTTGGTTCAGTCTAATTCTCAAAGAGAAATAATAATTGTCTAGTCATGCATTTAAAATAGAATTAAAAAAAATCCATTGGTTAGAAAACTATGGAGACGAAGACCACCTTGACCTATGCGCTCATGGTAAAGTAAGAGTAACAATAGGTAATGAAATTGTAGCTAGTAATTCTTCTGACCCGAATGATTGGTGGTCATTAACAGCTATGGCTTTGCACCTCATGAGAACTTTAGAAATGAGTCATACATTCGAAAATCCAGTAGGTGACTGCTTGGTTCCAGGTGAAGGTCATCACATAGACCATCTAATGAATGACCTAAATGTTCATATTGAAACTTTACACCCAATGGTTAAAGGAAAGAATTGGTGGGTTATTCACCAAAACTCAAATGTCAAACTAATTTCTGAATCTTCAAATGAAACAATAGTGAGGTTCAATGATTATAAGAGTGAGGTTCTTGATTTTGTAGATAAGGTTCAAGAATTTTATAGAGCAAGTAAACCTAAGACTTTACCCGAAGACGAGTATGATAAAGAAGGTTATCTAAAACTCTGGGCAGAATGGAAATTGAGAAGAAGTAAGTTCGCTTAGCAAAAACTTTGCTACTTGCTTTTAAGTGAGCAAATAATAGATTCAAAATGTCATGCTTCTATTTTACGAAAAAAGATTTAGCGGAATAAAACAAGACTCAAACTATTTCAACTGAAACCCATCCGCATCCTTAAGCAGGGGAAACCGCTCTCTAAATCTCATTAACTTTTCGTAAGAAATTACCTCTGTAAATATCCCTTCTGATTCATGAATTGGTGAAATGGAATACGTGCCATTGGCATCTACTAAAGCGGAATGGCCAACGTAGTTTAATTCAGAACCATCTGTTCCTATTCGGTTTACTAAAGCTACGTATGATTGATTTTCTATAGCTCTGGCTAATCCCAAAGCATCCCAGGCGTGAATCCGTGCATCTGGCCAGTTGGCTGAATATATCATGAGATCATATTCTGCCTGATCATCCTGCCATGAGTTCCTAGAAAACACAGGAAACCTTAAGTCGTAACAGATTTGAGGAAGAATTCGCCATCCTTTGTAATCTATAATAACTCTGTCTATACCCGATTTAAAATACTTATGTTCACTTCCATATCCGAATAAATGACGTTTATCATAAGTGACTACTTGCTCAGAATCTACCCACACAAATCTGTTCATTCGCTCACCGTTTTCTTCCAAAATAATGCTACCACAGATGGCTGAATTTTTCTCTTTGGCCAGTCTTTTCATCCACAAAACTGTAGGAGCTGATTCGCTGAATTTTTCTACTACAGAATCATTCATACTAAATCCTGTAGTGAACATTTCTGGCAGAATAAACACATCTGAAGGCATGTCATGGGCTTGGATAAGCTTCTCAAACCTTGCCCTATTGGCTTCTGGGTTCTCCCATTCTATGGAAACCTGAACGAGTGAGATAGTTAAATCTTGCATAGTATTTCCGCGGCTTTTTCTAGCACATCATTTTCCTTTGCAAAGCAAAATCGAAGCACTTTATTATCGGTTAATTTAGGATAGAACACACTGATAGGAACTGAGGCTATTCCTTTTTCTATGGTCCATTTTTTAGCTAACTCTACATCATTTTCATCAGTGATATTCTTGTATGATAGCAACTGGAAATAACTGCCTGAAGCTGGCGTAAATTCAAATCTGGATTCTTTAATCAGATCTAAAAAGTAATCTCTTTTCTCTTGGTAAAATCCTGAAAGTTCATGGATGTTATTTCTATTTTGGATGTATTCTGCCAGTGCGTATTGTACAGGAGTGTTTACACTAAAAACTAGATATTGGTGGACTTTTCTGAATTCAGTCATGAGATACTCTGGGGCTAACACATAACCCATTTTCCAGCCTGTGGCATGAAAGGTTTTTCCGAAGGAATGAACTATGACACTTTGTTCTCTGAGCTTTTGAGAGCTGGCTACACTTACATGTTTTACTCCGTCATAAATAATGTGAGCATACACTTCATCGCTCAGTACAATTATTCCTGTTCCTGCTACTAATTCTTCTAGTTTTTCTAAATCCTCAGCTGTCCAAACGGCTCCTGTAGGATTATGCGGAGAGTTGACCAAAATCATTTTGGTCTTTTCCGTAATAGAATTTCTCACCTCTTCCCACGGAATAGAATAATCTTCTGAATTCAACTCAATAAAAACTGACTTCCCTCCATTTACTTCTACCGCTGGCCCATAACAGTCATACGCTGGAGAAAACATTATCACCTCATCTCCTGGATGTACTAATGCAGAAATGGTGGTGTAAATACCTTGAGTAGCTCCTGCAGTAATGGTTATTTCTGAATTTGGGCTGTAATCGGCTGCATAGAATTCGCGTTGCAACGCTGAAATTTCTTCTCTTAACTCCTGCACTCCTGCCATAGGAGCATACTGATTTTTACCCTGAGTCATGTACTTACTGACAAGTGCAATAAGCTCTTCAGAAATAGAGAACCCAGGAAATCCTTGTGAGAGGTTAATAGCATTGTGCTGGTTAGCCAAACCACTCATAGTGGTGAAGATTGTGGTTCCTACGTTTGGAAGTTTACTTTGAGTTTGATTAGTCTTCATCATAGATACGCGAAAGGTAAATCTAAATATAGAGAATTCAGTAACTTTGGAATACCTAAATAATTAACCAAAGTCCCATTCAAATGAAATTTATTCTAACTTCATTAGCCATACTATTGTTTTCTGTATCCTCTTTTTTCGCCCAAGAAGCTCCTCGAGTTTCTGGAGAATTAATAGTCCAATTAAACAAAACTATAGAAGCAAAAGACCTTACTATTCAATTATCTGAATATAACGGGGTTAAGTCTGGGATTAAATTAGACAGAGTGCTTTCTTCCTCTGCATCTATTTACTTATTTAAATACGATAACAATAGAGTTCCAGATGGAAAAATACTGAACTTTATATACTCCAACCCTGGAGTTGAAATAGCTCAATTTAATCATGAAGTTCAGAACAGAGCTCTTCCAAACGATCCAAGCATAAGTTCTCAATGGCATCATGTAGATGCTTCTGACAATGACATAGACTCTGATTTGGCTTGGGATATTACCACAGGTGGACAAACAAGTAACGGGGATGAAATAGTGGTGTGTGTTATAGAAGGTGGTGGAGCTAATTATAATCACCCAGACTTAATAGCTAACCATTGGACTAACACTGCTGAAATAGCTGATAACGGAATAGATGATGATGGAAATGGGTATATAGATGATTTCAATGGATGGAACCCAGTTACAGACGATGATAATGTAGGAAATGCTAATCATGGAACTGCAGTTTCAGGAATGATAGGTGCCAAAGGGAATAACAATTCGGGTGGTGCGGGAGTTAACTGGGATGTGAAAATTATGCAAGTAGATTTAGGCTCTTTAACTGAAGCCAATGTCATAGAGTCTTACTCCTATCCTCTTACTATGAGAGAGAGATACAATGCTTCAAATGGAGCGGAAGGTGCATTTGTAGTGGCTACCAATGCTTCCTGGGGTATAGATAATGCCAATCCAGCTAACTATCCAGTATGGTGCGCATTCTATGACACTCTGGGAGCTGCTGGAATATTAAACTGTGGTGCTACTTCTAATTCCAATATAAACGTAGATGTGAATGGTGATATGCCTACTGGATGCTCCAGTAATTACATGCTAGGAATTACGGCTACTAACAGCAGTGACCAAAGAACTTTCTCAGGATATGGAGATACAGCTATCGATTTAGCCGCACCTGGCGAAGCGGTGTTCTTGCCTAGCGGAACCTCTGGATATTCTTCTACTTCAGGGACTAGTTTTGCCAGCCCATGTGTAGCAGGTGCCATAGCTTTACTTTATTCGGCTCCATGCTCAGATATAGCTAATCAAGCGATTTCCTCTCCACAAAACACAGCTGACTTAGTAAGAAATTATATCTTCAACGGTGTAGATGTTATCCCTAGTTTAATAGGTGAAGTAGCTACTGGTGGAAGATTAAATGTTAAGAATAGTCTAGACCTCCTAATAAATGAGTGTGGTCCTGTAGAGCCATGTGCTCCTCTATCATTGACATTAGAAACCGAATGTGTGTATTCCAATGGAGCTGTAACCGCTAGTGTGACACTCTCTCCTACTTTTAATGAAAATCTCTGTACACTCGGAGATGTAATTTATTCAGAACTTAGCGGTGGAAATGTAACGGTAGATGCTTCAGCTGAAGATGTAGGTAATGGAGATTCATTTACCATCAATGGACTAGCATCTAACACTACATACAATTTTTCTTTTCAAACAGAATCTGGTTCTTCTTCGATAGAGAGCATTACTACTGGCTCTTGTTCTTCGCTAACTCCTGGATGTATGGATATTAACGCGAATAACTTTAACGCAAATGCCAATATTGATGATGGTTCATGTACGTATGATTGTGAGGATGTAACGTTTACGTTAATGACAGATTGCTACGCGACTGAAATAGCTTGGACTTTAATTTCTGATGACGGTACTGTGCTCAATGACATAGTAGCTGGCTCTTTAACCGATCTCACGGAATACAATTCTTCTGGATGTTTAAACGAAGGATGCTACACCCTAACTATTACCGACACCTATGGTGATGGATTAGAGGGTTCTGCTTTCGGATGTGCTATAGATGGAACTTTTTCTCTTACAAATGATACTGACGGAACAATAATAGATGAGCTTATCGACCCTAACTATGGAGAAGAATATATCATAGACTTCTGTATTTCGGTTTCTCAGGCCGTTATTTTAGGCTGTACAGATAGTAACGCTTGTAACTATGACCAAGTAGCTACTGATAATGATGGAAGTTGTACTTATCCAGGATGTACTAATAATCAAGCTTGTAATTACGACCAAGCTGCTGGCTGTGATGATGAAAGCTGTATCATTCCTCCAGCGAATGATCTATGTGCTAATGCGGTTTCCTTATCGGAAGGAATTAATATAATCTCTAATGAAAACGCTTGTTTTGACGAAGGTTATTCTATTCCTGGTACGGGTTGTAATTTAACTGATGGCTGGTGCACAGCTAATCAAATAGAAAATGATGTGTTTTATTCTTTCACCACACCAGCTTTTGCTGTTGCTATTTCTTTAGAAACTAGCTTTTCCAATCCGCTTTCTTTAAATGATACTCAAATGGCATTGTTTACTGATTGTGGAGGCACTCTTGTGGCGGCCAATGATGATGGGGGAACAGACCAGTACATGTCCCGACTAGATTTCGGATGTGGAGAACTACTGGCTAACACTACTTATTTAGTGCTGATAGATGGATATGATGGAGCTGAAGGAGTAGCCAATCTGACTTTAACTTATGACGGTGCTAACTGTGGTACATCAGGCTGTACTGACCCTGAGGCTGAGAATTATAATCCAAATGCTACTGTAAACGATGGAAGCTGTGTTTACTTGTGTGACAATGATACCGAAGCTCCAGTTTTCACTTTAATTCCTTCTAGTGTTACCTTAGATTGTGACGATGGCCCAATGGATTTTGGTACACCTGTGATTACTGATAATTGTGACTCAAGTCCTTCATTGGTATTCATAGATGAGATCATTCCAGGATTATGTGAAGGTGACTATAGCATCTCTAGAGTATATACAGCTTCAGATGCAGCAGGTAATTTCACCAATTACACTCAACTCATCACCTTCGAAGATAATGTTGCACCTACCATTACTAATCCTCCGGCTAACATCACTATAGATTGCACAGAAGACCTACCTGATTTTCAGGTAATAACTGCCAACGATAATTGTAGTAGTGAAATAATATATGACTTTGATCAAGTAGACAATGGAAATGGTAGTTATACATTCATTTATACTGCTTCTGACGGATGTGGTAATTTTAGTTTTGTGAACCAATTAATTACTGTTGAGGACCTTGTTTCTCCAGAATACAATACGAGTGCTTCTGATTTAGTCATCAACTGTGGTGACGTTATTCCTGAAGTTCCAAATTTAATCGCTTTCGATAATTGTAGTTCGCAAGTAGATGTTACATTCTCAGAAGAGATCATTTCTGGTTCAGGAGATGGATTCACGGTAGTTCGAACTTGGCTATTGGAAGATGAAAGTGGAAATCAAACAGAATTTATTCAAACAATAGAAAGCTTAGATAATTGTGAACCCAATCCTTGTCCTGCTGATTTAAATAATAATGGTTCAGTTGAAATAGCAGATCTTGGTATTTTGCTAGGAGACTTTGGATGTGTAGAAAACTGTGCGGCAGATATAAACGGCTTACTAGGTGTGACTGTAGATGACATTAGTATCTTCCTACAAGCTTTTGGAAGCTCTTGCCAATAAACAGCATCAATTAACCACCGCTATTTTCCCTACTGTAGTTTCAGAACCATCTCTATTAGTAGCGAAAACTAGATAAACTCCAGTGCTTACCCGCTGTCCGTTTTCATTCTTTCCATTCCACAATGCTCTACCTCCATCTGAGGTGGTAGAGTGAACGATGTTACCGTTAATATCGGTAATTCTAACGTCAGTTCTGAATGTCAACCCATCTATAGTTACGACTCCTTCATAATCCTCACGCACTGGATTTGGATAAATGCTCGTTTCATTAATTTCTCCATCGAAACCTGTAGCAGTTCCTATAAAAGAGACTGTGCCTTTATCAGTAGCAAAAAATACTTCACCTGTGGAAAAATTGAATGAAATATCTTGGATCGTATTAGAAATTAGTGGGCTGTTGTCTTCGGTAAATCTTTGGATTTGATCTATTCCGTCATCACTTAATAGATAAACTCCGGAAGTTTGTGTACCTATCCACTTTCTGTTTCCACCGTCTATTTCTATAGCAGTAATGGTTTCTGTTTCTAAAAGCAACTGAAAGTTTCCATCTTGTTCGATTAGAATCTCCTGAGCATCGCACTCTTCATCAGTGAAAATACAATCTGTGTTATAAAACACCTCTATTCCCTGAAGCGTTCCTACCCAAATTTCTCCATTCACATCTTTAGCTATGGAATAAACATCATCAGTAGGCAAACCTCCATTTCCTTCTTCAGTGGTTAAAATTTTCCATCTATCATCTGAGGAATCTCCTAGAGTATCATTGTAATCAAAAACTAATATTCCTCTTCCATTTGGAAGAACAGCCCATATGTAGTCTCCTCTTTCATCATTCCCTTCGTCTATGATGATTTCTCCCAAGTTAGTCGCCTCATTTATCTCTGGAGCTAAATCAAATGAATACCAAGTTCCTTCTGGCGTAATAGCATGTAAACATGTACTTGTTTGACTATTGGTCACCCATAAATTATTATCTCCATCGAATACTAAACCGTCTATAAACACGGCTTCATTGTTATACTCAGGACGAGTTCCTACTAAATTAGAATTTCCAACATTATAAATCTCTACTATTTCCTTATCTCTAATTTCTATCAATCCTTCATCCCAACTAGATGCATATACATGGCTGTTATCCTCAGGGTCAATAGCCACATCCATAATATCGAAAACGACATCTCCAAATGGGTTTCCTCCAGTTAATTCTGGCGAGTTCGATTTGGTTATACTTCCCCAATTATTATTTAAATAATAATTAATTCCGTTCTGCGTGAAATTATTAGCATACCCTAAACTCACTCCTCCAGTAGAGGACCATACATTTTCAAAAAACGAATTAATTCTTCTGGCTTCAGAATTAGCCGGTCCATTAGGGATTTTTTTATCTATTCCACTGTCATTTGACACATGGTATAATCCTCCCGAATTATTAGCTACCCATATTCCATTTCCATCAGGAGAAATTACAGACTGATTATTATCAGGGAAGCTATCATCAAAGAATGAAATCTCCCTAGTCACTTCTAATGCATTATTATATTCAATAGTCTTACCCTTACCTGTTATCACTAACTTGGTTTCATTGCTTGTGAGGGCTCTAAGATCTTCAACATCATCACTCCAAAAAACCGTCCATGACCCATCACCATCATAATCTACTGAATAAACTATTTCCTCTCCTGGATTCTCTAGACTTACGAATAACATACCATTAAACAAAGTCAACTGCTCGTATCTTCCATTGGGTAGTGGAGCGTTCTCTATTAAATTCCATGACTCAAAATTTGACAAGAAATTATTCGAGGCAGAAGCCTCATAAACTCCGGATTCTGTAGCTGCTATAATTTTACCAGACATTACCACTAAGTCAAGAACATCTGTGAAATCTCCATTATTAGCTATTAGGTATGTATCCGTTATTTCCAATCGGATAAGATCTAACTTAACTATTCCAAAACCTGTACAGATAAAAGCAAAATCACCTTCTACCACTATTTCGTTTATTCGTTTGATAGCCAAAATAGAACTTGTTTTTATATCAGACAGATTGACTACTCGACTCCCGATTTTTAAATCCAAATTTCCATTGGTATAGCCGAAAATGACCATATCTAAATGTGGCACTCCTTGAACACAACTAATACCCGAATCCGACAATTTATTCGTTTTATTCAATCGAGTAATGGAATTATCAGAGATCATCACCTCAAAAGCACCTAATTCTGTGGCTGCATATATAGCATCATTAGTGCTAGATACGGCCTTAACTTTTCGGTAAGAGAAATGATCATTCCAAGTAAGAACTTGGTTCTGCGCGGTGCAATGGAGCCCTATAAAAGAGCAAAGAAGTAACGTAAAAATGTATCTCATCAATATTAGGATTGGCTAGAGCTTTAACGCAAATTTATTCAGTTTCATATACAAGTGTAAAAATAGATTAGAATTGATACTTTTGGTGTCAAAATTGGCTCGGTAGTTCAACTGGATAGAATGTCAGATTTCGGCTCTGATGGTTGGGGGTTCGAATCCTCTCCGAGTCACACTTTAAAGGGTAAATCATTAATGTTAATCAGTCATTTAAGATTTACCCTTTTTTTATTGTAACGATTTGGCAATTGTAATTTTTTCACTTTTAAAATTTCAATCTCCATTAATTTACAACCATCCCTTTTTTCGAACCCCTTATTAATAACAAACCTCTCTATCATTCTTATTAAGATGAGAGTTTCCCTTGGATTTTTATATATTTAGCTTCCTGAAAAACAAACAAATGAGCTCAAATACTAGAGTATTGAAAGCGGTGACTCCGCTCCTTCAAGCGACATGTTGAGCTTTTGAAGAAATAGGGAAAGAGGACGCGTTGGTAGTTGGTCAAGTGGATTATATACGTATCAGATTAAGTCAAACACAGAAATATTAAAGACAGATGGATTTGAAATTATTAGGTAAGCTATCGCTTATTGCTGTCTCTTATACACATCTCCGAGCCCCACG
>CAJXOV010000054.1 GCA_913057815.1 uncultured Flavobacteriales bacterium | reverse complement strand
CATAAAAAGTCAGGACTTTTTAGCGGTTCATTCCAAAGAGGAATCGGTAATTAAAAAATCTTTTTCCACCTTTAAGGAAAACAAGAGTATTCTTAAATTATACTTTATCCATACTGATATAGATGAGCTCTGGAAAACTTTCCAATCTCTATTTAATATCGTGGTAGCTGGAGGTGGTTTAGTATTTAACGAGAATAATGAGTGTCTTATGATTTTCCGAAGAGACTCGTGGGATCTGCCCAAAGGCAAGCTTGAAAAAGGAGAAAAAATAAAAGAGTGTGCTGTAAGAGAAGTAGAAGAAGAATGTGGGATAACTAAGGTAAAGCTTATTGAAAAAATAACTACTACCTATCACATTTACAATGAAAACAAAGAATCTTGCCTTAAACCTTCTCATTGGTATTCTATGAAAGTGAAGGGAACTCCTAAGCTAATTCCACAGACTAAAGAAGATATTGAGAAGGCTGTTTGGTTGGAAATGTCAGAAGCTACTGAGTTACTTAAAAAAGCATATCCCTCTATTAAGGAAGTATTTAAGGCGTTTAAAAAAATGGACTAGTTCCTCAGAATACGATCAAGCAATTCACCTACTCCCTCCTCAGGACTAGGGGTGTGATCAATGAGGATTTTTCCATCTGGATCTAACAGCAGATACTGTGGCACAGTGGCCAAAGCCAACTTCTCTTTTAGCAACTTATCACCATTCCCAAATAAGAATAGCCAATTGTAATTTCTGTTTTCTATTAAAAAATCTTGAAAGTTGGTCCACTCCTCGTCCATACATATAGATACGAATTTAATTCGATTGCCATACTTCTGCTCTAACCTTTTGATGTTTTCTTGATGCCCTGTAGACTCCGTATTCCATGTAGAAAAAGTGGATATGTATACAAACTGTCCCTTCCAGTTTACTAGTTCATGGGCATTGTTATCTAAGTCAAACAACATGAAGTTCTCCGGTTCGTAACCTTTCTTACCTCGAGATAACTCTCTTCTGTAATTTGATGCTAGAACTTTAATTTCTGGACTCCCCTCTCTTATTAACATTTCTAAAACTAAGGTGATATCTCTAGCTGGAATGTTAGGCAGGTTTAATCCGTTTTCAATTCCAGCCAACATTGTAAACTCTATATTTTGAGAACCTAAATTCTCAAAAACTGGGCTCAATTCGATAATAGCACTATCCAAATCTAAATCGTATAGCCGTTTTAAAAATAGATTTCTTACATCAGATTGATAAATTTCATCAAAAACATTTCTATAGTGCGACTTATAAAACGAAATAAATTCTAGATTTTTCAAATATAATTCTCCTTCACAATATTTTTCTCTTACTTCTTTTTCATTTTTGCCAAGCAAACTTTCTAACTCTGCCATCATATATCGAGCAGATATAGAAACGAAATTATCCTCTGTAGGATCTATATTTTTTTCTAAGAGTTTATCATTAAACTTTAAAAGTAAAGACTCGGCTAAATCATTTTCTAAAATAAAAACATCATCAGAGTCCTCAGACTTTACCAAGTCTACTTTTTTCTTACCTCCTTTTATACGCTCTTTTACTACAGAGTTCGGAGAAGAAAGAATTTGATAAATCTCAGGGTTATTCTCTTTGTAAAAATCAGAATGCACTTTATTGAGCACCTCCAACCGAGTGTTTAAATCAGCCTTCGGTAAATCTATAAAAGATACACTACACCAGTTTGTATTGGTGAACTTAAGCGGCAATTGTGCTTTAGAAGTATCGAACAGAATGTGGTAACTCAAAGACTCACCCAAATAAAATTGTGCATTAACTGTACCAATTCTAAGGACTATTAAATCATTCTCTTCAGCTTCAACTTCTAACTTAAAACTTCCATCTTCATTTATCAGAATCGATTTCTCAACCACTTGAGAAAGGGTGAAATACTCTTCATAGCTCAAAGCAGTAATATACTTATTCCCAGAACCCTTGGCTATGCCTGAAATCTCATAAGTACTGCCAAAAGCTGAATAATTGAAACAGCTTAAAGTCAATAAGATTAATAAAAAAGAACTATTAATTTTCAAGTGAAATTCCTTTAGGTAAAAACTCTGAAACATCTCCTCCGTTTACGTATATATCACGCACGATTGAAGAATTTATTGCGGAGTACTCCGGAGCGTTCACTAAAAAAATAGTCTCTATAGAATCATCAAGCTTTTTATTCATCTGAGCTATGGCTTGCTCAAAATCTAAATCTTTTGAATTTCTTATTCCTCTAAGGATAAAATTCGCATTGTTAGCGGTGCAATAATTAACTGTTAATCCCTTATAAGAAGTCACCTTTACTTGAGCATCATCTTTGAATACACTCGAAATAATCGATTTTCTTTTCTCTAAACTTAGTAAGTATTTTTTTTGAGAATTTTCACCCAAAGCGATAATTATCTCATCAAAAAGAGGAAGTGCTCTTCTTACAATATTTTCATGACCAATAGTAAAAGGGTCAAAAGAACCTGGAAATACAGCTATTTTTTTCATCATTCAAAAAAACTAAAATAAACAGAACCAAATTTTCGAGTTTTAAGAAAGTTAGCATGACTCGTAAAGTCTGTTTCTTTAGAGTGTTCTACAATGAGCATACCATCTTCATTAAGCAGATCATTTTCAAACACTAATTCAGGGATACTTAATCTCTCTTCTAAATCAAAAGGAGGATCAGCGAAGATCAAATCGTACTTGTTATAATCTTGTCTTAAATGAATAAAAACATCTGATCTATAAACTTCTATGTTTTCTATTCCCCACTCTTGGGCTATTTTATTTAAGAACTTAAAACTGTCTCTATTAATATCTACACTAGTTACTTCTTCAGCCCCACGGCTTATGAATTCGAGTGAAATATTCCCTGTCCCAAAAAAACAATCTAACACATGAAGTCCTTCGAGTTCTATTTGATTATTCAAGACATTAAACAAACCCTCTTTTGAAAAATCTGTAGTAGGTCTTAGATCAAAATACTTAGGAACTTTAATTTTCCTTCCCTTATGAGTTCCTGAAACTATACGCATTGAAAAGAATTTATTATTGAAAAGAATTTTTGCTTAGGCACATTAGAATAATCTGAATTTACCTTTTGATATCTGAAGCCTTTATTCAATTGTACATCTTTGATGTAATTTTTAAGAATTTTATACGACTCTACTCCTATTTCTATATTTCCACTTAAAATTAACGTGTCGTCCAATTGATTGAATTCATTTAACTCTACTCTAGAAAGCAAATGATAAATCATATCTGAATTATCCTCTATACTTTCAGTTACAGCACTTAGAAGCTTACCATTGGCCACTGACACCACATGAATCAACTCAGCTTCTATATGTGCATATAATCTCACACCTTTCAAAAAACGAGTTCTATGGATTATGCCTTCTATAAAATCCGACATAAAATGCTTCACTTCTGCTCCGGGGAAAATCTGTTTTAAAGAAATCACATTTTCTGATTCGGAAAAAGATAAAAGCCCATTTATAGCAGGAATCTCATTTTGAACAGAAAAAACTGTAGACTTTTTACTTAGAGCTTTCGGGTCTAGTTTATATCCAGCATCAGATTGAATAATAATTACTTTATTGAATTCATTCCTCTCCTGAAAATAAATTGATGAGCTTGATTGATTAACTGGAATTTCGTCTAATATGGTTACAACTTCAGAGTCTATTTCAAACACTCCAAATTTCACAGTTTTGTCACCAATATCAATCGATAAAATGCTAGAAGAATACTCTGCAAGAGGACTATTCCTTTCAGAACGACTTTCGGTCTTATTCTCTCCAGTTACCATCTAAGTTTAAGGCATTTAGTGAGCCAAAAGAAAGAGTGTCTTTCTTTACTCTATCGCCCTGATCAACAGGATAAGGCGTAGGATCAGTTATTTTAATATACACATCTGGTTTTCTATCTTCAGCAGCATCATCTGCTAAAGTTTGAATTCTATAATCCAAAACGAATCTTTCTTCACTATGAGGATTAAACGGAAGTTCATTAATATTCACAGGAGCTAACTTTTTACGCGCTCTAGCCTTAGCACTAAAAAACTTCTCGTTCACACTAATGTATGATGTATCTCTAACTTCATAATGTTCCTTTATTGCCTGAGCTTCGCTTTTACCTGATGATTTCAGCGAGTCTCTAGTAATAATAAAATCATCCCTTCTTTTCATCAGTGCAGGGTCTGTAGCAAAATACTTATCTTCCATCACATTTCCATTTCTATATGGAACTGGAACTACTAACTCATCTAAAAACTTTATCAATTGATCAAAGTCATTCGTATAAGTACCGTTATACAGTTTATACTGTTCCTGTGCCAATCTAAGATCTTTTAAACGCTGAACGGTTTCTGTATCGGCCATTTCTTTAGAAACTCTGTGGTTGTTTTCTGATGCAATAACATCATACACCTTATAACCTAAGGCCAATGCTCCTACAGATAATAACAATCCTAAAATAAGCGAAAGCCCTTTTTTCAAGAATTTATTAAAAAAAGGAGTCATTAATATTCCAGCAAGGAACAAACAAACACCACCTATGAGCATTTCAGTAGGCTGAGTTTCCAATCCAGATCCGCTGTTATAAAATACGATAGCACCTATTCCTGTAGCTGCTAATAATGCTGGCACTACATACTGTTCTACTGTTCTTAGAATTTGTCTCATTTTAAAAATAAATCTTATCTGCTACAAAGCTAATTTTTTCTTATCACCTTTGTATAATTCGGAGCTAAAAAACGAATAAATAGTTTATAATCTACACTGAGATCGAAAAATTTTGAGCAAAAAAAACCTAAAGTTAACACCTCCAGAATCCAAGATATACTCCACGTTGCTTAAAAACATGGGGTTTTCACCTACGAATGATCAAGATTGGCTTTTTGTTGTACTCTCTAAATTCTTTCTATCTCATAAACCAAATTGTTCACTAATACTGTCTGGATATGCTGGAACTGGTAAAACCACTTGTCTTAACTCCATAGTTAAGAGTTCAGAAAAAATGGGGCTCAAACCTATTCTCCTAGCTCCAACAGGCAGAGCTGCTAAGGTTATGAGTCACTATACAAAAACACCGGCTCATACGATCCACAAAAGGATCTATAAAAAATCAACAACGAAGGGAAAAGTAAATTTCATACTCACAGAACATAGAATTAAAAATGCCCTCTTCATCGTTGATGAGGCTTCTATGATTAGCGCAGAAAACTCTATGGGTGTAAACCTCTTAGATGATCTAATTGAACATGTTTATTCTGTGGAGTCAGCTAAATTAATCTTAGTTGGTGATGAAGCTCAGCTCCCTCCAGTAAACAGTGTTAAAAGCCCTGCATTGGACCTAAACTTCATGAAAAGCACGTATCACATGACTGCTTTCCAGGTGAGGTTAAGAGAAGTTGTACGTCAAAGTGCTGAATCTGGCATTCTAAATGAAGCTACTAAGCTGAGAGGATTATTAGAGTCTGCTGAACCAGACTTTCCTCAATTGGAAAACCATGTAGATTTTCAATGTATAGATTTCATGGATTTCCAAGAATACTTAGAAACTAGCATTTCAGAGAATGGCATTCAAAACACTCTAGTAATCACTAGATCAAACATGATGGCCAACCAATTTAATGACCAAATAAGGATTAGAAGTCTATACATGGAGGAGGAAATCAGCGTTGGTGATTTAGTTATGATCACTAAAAACAATTACTACTGGTCAGAAAAAAACAGATCTTCATTAACATTTATAGCGAACGGAGACGTAGCAGAAGTAGTTGATATTAAAAGAGAAGAGAAGTTACACGGATTTCGTTTTGCAACGCTTAGAATTAAATTTCCTGATTACGAAAAGATATTTCCACTAGAAGTGCTTGCAAACTTAGACTCGATACATGTGAATGCTCCTAGTCTATCCTCTCAAGAAATCAACAAGTTGTATAATGAATTGTTGGTGGAATTTGCAGATGAGAATAACCCTAAGAGAAAGGTTATGATAGACCCACATTTTAACGCGTTGCAATTAAAATTTGCATATGCTATTACCTGTCATAAATCACAAGGTGGCCAATGGGACACTGTATTCATAGATGGTTCTGGGTTAAGAAACATGGAGAATAAGATAGAAATTATAAGATGGCTTTACACAGCTATTACTAGAGCCATTAAAAAGGTATACCTAGTAAATTTTCCAGAAGAGTTTATGTCACAAAAAACCCCGCACTAATAATGTGCGGGGTTAATAAATTTAGCGAAGATTTTCGTTGGACTAGAACTTATAACTGAAGCCTATTCCAAAGACTTGTCTAATTTGCAATCTTGGAGCATTTTTAGAGTTAGTTAATACTCCAGCTTCATCATACTCGTTAATTTCTATTTTAATATCGTCATCGTAAATCATCTGAAGGATGAAGTTTACATTGAAGTATTTAGCAAACTTGACAGACACTAAATTTTCCCAGTTAACATCCACATTTTGTGGGTTCTTTAAATAGTTGGAGAATAAATCAATTTTAGTCTGCCATTCAGCATTCTCAGCTAATTTTCTCTTGTAAGCTATTTTAGCATACCCTCCTAGCTCGAACCTAATAGGCTGATCAAGCTCATCTGATCCAAACCCATAATTAGGTCTTAATCCCGAGTTGAACTCGTTTACTATCGTATTCTTTGAAGTGAGCGGTGAAATATAAACTGAGAAATTATCATTTGGCTTATAATCCATACCTAATGATACCAACGCAAATGCAGGAGCAAGAAAATCAGATGTTTTGTTATCTCTATTCTCCGCACCGTTCAATACTTCATACCCTGGAGCAAATTGACTACGGAAATTAATCAATCCAGAATAGTACCAATCTCCACCTGCCAGCTTACCTACTTTAGAAGAGAAATCTATTTTATCATCTATCTTAACGTTGTTCCCTTCAATTATACCATTGTTTAATAGACCATATGATAAATCAAGCGTGTTATCCCATGTCCATTTGTCTTTAGCATAGTTCTTAAACAAGTTCACAAAAGCAGTACCTGTTATAGAACTTTGACCTCCAGCAGCCCAATTGTCTAGTAAAGTTTGAGAGGCATTAAATCCTAACAATCCTCCACTTTTCCAAGTAGTATCGGCTTCTTCTACCACTAATAGGCTGCCATTCTTTTTTCCTTCTATTTCGAAGAACTCATTGGCAGCTAAATCCTGCGCCCCAGCTATAGCTACGAAAGAAAAGGAAATGAATATTGAAAATATTTTTTTCATTTTTAAATTATATTGATTCTTATTTGGTTTTATCTGAAATTAAGTGAATATCTGTTTGAGGAAACGGTATTTCTATACCTGCAGCATCTAGAGCATTCTTAGCGTTTTCAACTGTATCAAAATACACATCCCAATATACCGCAGGATCACACCAAGGCCTCACTACTAAATTCACACTACTATCTCCTAGTTCAGCTACAGCTACAGTTGGAGCAGGATCTGAGAGAACTCTACTGTCATTTTTAACCATTTGTAATAGTGCTTCTTTGGCTTTTTTCATATCTTCATTATAGCCAATCCCTACGGTAGTATCCACTCTTATTTTTCCATCAGCAGAATAATTAATTATATGATTATTCATTACTGCGCCATTTGGCATAATTACCGTCTTATTCTCTGGTGTGAGCATAATGGTATTAAAAATTTGAATTTCCTTTATACTTCCAAGTACACCCTGAGAATCTACTAAATCTCCTACTTTATAAGGCTTAAACAATAATAATAGTACTCCACCCGCAAAATTAGCTAGAGTTCCCTGAAGAGCAAGTCCTACAGCCAATCCAGCGGCTCCTATAATGGCTATGAATGAGGTAGTTTCTACTCCAAACTGTTGAAGAACAACTAAAAAAAGTAATATTTTCAGGATAGCACCTACTAAGCTCATTAAAAAGCTTTTTAAAGACTCATCTACATCATACCTATCTATCCCTTTACCTAAGATTTTAACTACAAATTTTATAACCCATAAACCGATAAAGAGTATTACAAACCCCATCAATACGCTTGGTGCATAATCAAGGATCATATCCTTTATTTTATCACTGTAATACGAGATTGTAGAGGTATCAGCAGCTGCTTGCAAAATTTTCATTTATTCCTTTGTTATTTATTTATGAATTAATTATTTCTACTTTTTCTTCAACTAGAGTTTTAGAAGGTAAAACTATGCTCCTATCATCCAATTTAATAGTAACTGAAATACTATCAATCTTTTCTATTACTCCCTCAACATCTGCAATTTTGACTATCATCCCTTCTTTAAACTTCCCTCTACCATAATAAGAAGAAAGAATATTTTTAACTAGCTCTCTAGATGAGAATCCATAACTGATAGCAAATGCAAACAGAATAGCCCCTAGAATCATGGAAATATTAGTGGTAATCATACTAGTATCTATCCCAGCTTGCTTTAATGAGGTAACCACAATCATTATGGCTAGCAAGTAATATACTATCGATGCTATGGCTTTTGCTCCTGATATCCCAATTGAATTAGCCGCTGTGTAGACAATGTTTTTAGCAAGATCGGCTATATATAAACCGATAATTAGAATGAGCATAGCCGCAAACAAAGTAGGTAAGTATGCAAAAAATGCACCTATAGCATCAGTGACCATAGTCATACCAATATAATTGGCAGCAGCAGTAATGAAAACTAGCATCACCATCCAATAGACCAAAATTGACAGCATCTTAGATGCACTTAGTCCGGGCTTAATCTTATTAAGCATTACGTCTAGATTTATCTTCTTGACACCATCATCTAATCTTAACGTCTCTAGCGTTTTAAGCACTACTTTCTTAAGAATTTTAGATATAAGATGACCGATAATTAATATGAAAATAAATACTAAAATCTTAGGGATAGCTGTTCCTGCGGAAACACCCATTTCATAGAAAGTATTTACTAATGAGTTGTATAATTCTGTTAGAAAGTTCATGGCTATTTATTTAGAAGGATTGGTAGGTTCTTGAGACATGTCTGTCTTAAATTTATCTAGGAAAACTGAAGCAAAGTCTCCTACAAATAATTGCACAAATCTCAGCATAAGCATTATTGACTTAACACTTCCTAAGACTTCTTCCTTATGGTCTTCAGGAAGAACCTCACGCGGCTCTATTATTTTAAACGGATTATCACTCATCTCCAAACATTGATTTATATGTGTCCAGAGCTTTGGCTTTAGCTCTTTTTATTCTCATTTTGACAGCACTCTCTCCACAATCTAGCACCGGCATAATGTCTTGGATAGACATTCCATCTTGAAACTTCATAAGAAGGATGGCCTTATCATCAGTCGGTATTACTTCTAATACTTCGACCAGTCTTTCAGCTCTGATACTCATAAGCTGCTTTTCTAACAAATCAGAATCATCGTCTGAAATGTTCACTAATTCATCTTCTCCAGATGTAATTATTCTATTGTGTTTTCTCTGTCTCTTATACACATCT
>CAJXOV010000053.1 GCA_913057815.1 uncultured Flavobacteriales bacterium | reverse complement strand
TACACCTCTCTATTCGTCGGCAGCGTCAGATGTGTATAAGAGACAGGAAGTATTCTCATTCAAGTATACTGCGGGAAATGATTTGTACATTTCATTCGGATCTAAATAGGCTATAGAAGAAATAAGCTGTGTTCGAATTCCTGAGTACAACGTATCATCATCATGCGGAAGCTGAATTCTCTTGACTAAACTTTTTATGTCAGACTTTTCAAACTCGTAATAGCTTAAAGCACCTTTTGCCATAGCAAATTCTAAAGAATCATCAGAATTCAAATTATTCAGTAACTCTGTCGATTTTGAAGAATAAATAAATCCCAAAGAATCTATACCAGAAGGATTAGAAATTGAAGAGAAAAACATATTCGAAGCAGAATTATACAGTTCTTCCTTTCCCAATGCTCCTGCCATGTGATAGGTATATTTACCATCAATCCAAAATTTAATCCTAGAGTAATTCTCATTATAAGGGTTAAATAGGACCACCTCTCTTCCATAAACACCATCGATACTAGTACTATCATTCGATATTACAGAATCACTCCACATCTTCACTGCTTGTAAATAATTGGTATAAAACGTATCCACATTAAGCACGTTGAAGTATTTCCCCAATTTACCATACTCTAAAGAGAACACTCCTCCTGAGTTTGGATTAACAGAATAAATTGTATGTACATCATCTATATAAGATTGGTCGTCTAAGACAGGCTCATACACTTCTTTATATTCTTCAAATACTTTAAGCGAAAAGCTCTCATTCTCAGGATTTAGATCAATAAAATCTGGATGGTTAAAAGGTGAAAAATGTAAAGACTCAAAAAACAAATCAGATTCTGTTCTGACTGACGATTTACGCAAGTATTGTTTTATCTGTTTATAAACTCTGTTCCCTCTAATATAAAATCGCAATTCACAGTAAAACTTGTCTTCAATTAGAAACTCAATCTTTCTACCTTCGAACCCTTGATGAAAGATCGTATCGGGTTTACTAATTACCTTATGTAGTTGTCGGATTTCCTCTAATGTCTCCTGAAAACCAGTTTCTTTATCTTCTAAAAAATAACCCAAAGGAAAATCATGGTAAGCCATAATATAATTGACCTGGTTTACTAAGTCAGTGGAAATGTACATTTGAATATTAAATGTAACTTCCTCTCCCTCTACAACTTCTATAACTTCTCTTCCATTCTTTATAGGTGTTACAGGTACTTTCACAGAAAAAGCTCCCACTTCATCTTCATAGACACTCCAATCCTTTTGAGCAGTAGCACCTAAAACACTTAGAAGCAAAAGAATAAGTGCTGTCAGCGAATAAAAAAATTTAATTAATCTCATTTAATTGACTCTAAAAAGATTACAAAGAAAAAAACTTGGCTGGATCTAAAACAGAAAACGAATAAATTGAAGAATAGAATTTCTCGTCACTTACAACCTAATAGGTTTCTACCATTCGATTTAATTCAGATAATAATCCTTTTAATTTTTTAGTTTTCTGATCTATCAATTTAATCTCCGCCATAGAATCGATAAATGGACCCACGAAAATCATAGCATCTGCCCGAAGCGAACTAATTCTAGAAAATAAATTTGAAAATTGATGAAGCTCATTTTCTATTTGACGAATCTTTTGTTTCATCCTATTCATCGCCATCATACTCTCTTGAGCATCAGGTCTATTTGTAATGGTTTTTTTATTCTCTTCATAACTGATCTTTAACCCATCAAATTGGCTTTCAATCACGTTCATTTCTTGAGCCAATTTCACTTCAAAATCAAGCATAGGAACTGCTTTAATTTTATGAGCTATACAAATAGAATCAAATTCGTGATCTAAAATATCAATTTGTAAAATATCCAACTTATTTAATTCACTAACTCCCTGCAAATCGGCAATTAGCTTCTGATAATCCGTCCATTGTGGACCTACCGTAGAAATAGACTTTTCGGCATATTTCGTTCGAAAAGAAGTTAAACTTTTCAGTTGAAAATCACTCTTTGTTTTAATCCTGTTTTTATATGCCTCTAGACTTTCAGAATTTTTCTTTAGCACAGGGTAAGGAAGCTCTTCTTTTTTTCGAGTGGCATTATACACACCGTTAAAAAGGAAAACGTCAGGAGAGCATGTTTCATCCGACTCCAATACTTGATTAGCAATCTCTGATTCAAAATTAACTAACCTTGAATTCCATTGATCATAAGGCATTCTAGCACATGAACTCAACAGAACAATCATAAAAACGTAGTAAGTAAAATTTTTCATCTTAATCTATCTAAGGATTTCACTAATTCCTCATCTTTTTTAATAGACCTATTAGCCAAAAAGATAAATGGTAGAGCTGCCACGGGTGCCAAGTAGCCTAAAAAATATCCCGATAGCTCAGAGCCTTCTGGTTTATTCGACTCGATAACCACCATTGAAATCACAATTATAGCAGCTAAAATTAAATATATAATTCTTCCTAATGAAAGTTGTTTTTGACGGTTTTTAAACTGAGATAGCATATATATTATCATCAATAAAGCCAAAGGCCCTAAAATTAACAATCCAACTCCCCATTGAACAGAGTCAACACTTCCGTCTGATCCCAACAAGTTTTTGATGTTGAGAGTGTATGAAAGTTCACCTAGCTCATAATAACAAATGGGGAAGAAAAACAATAGACACATTGAAATAGCGCCTAAGATTAAATATACAGTCTGTATTCTTTGAAGCATTCTTTACTTTTTTTTAACACAAAGATAATTTTCCATTAGAATATGAAGGAGATATTTTTAAGGATTTCCTGCGTAGCAATGAAAAAAAACTGTAATATTGTCACGCCTACGATTAGCAGTCAGCTAAACGTTACACAAAATCACAACAGATAGAGAATTTCAATCCTCAAATCACAATCACGATTATTTATAGATTTCATTAGAATATATGTACGATATTATTTCACTTAATGGTATGAAGGTAGCTGAGCTAAGAGATGTAGCCGCTAAACTAGATATCAAAAAAGCAGACAAACTTAAAAAACAGGACCTTATTTACAAGATTCTTGACGAGCAAGCGGTAAAGCCAATAGCCAAAGCTCCTGCCTCACCAAAGGCATCTGCTAAAAAGCCTGCAGCTAAACCTGCAGCGAATAAAAAACGTACTGAGAATAAACCAACTTCTAAGGAAGAGAGTAAATCAGAGTCGAAAAGTTCTGTTCAGAATTCGAATAAAGAATCTTCTCAAAAAGAAGATTCTCCTTCTAGAAATAAAAGGCCAAGAAAAAAAGTTCCTGCATCTAGTCATCAAAATAAAGAAGCTGCTCCAGCTACTCCCGATGTACCTGCTGCAGAAACGAAAGATCACAAAGAAAAAGATCAGAACCAAAAGCACAATAACAACAAGCCTAGAGAACAAAGAGATAATTCTAACCAAAGGAATAATCGTCCTCAAGGAAACAATCAAAATAATAATAACCAGAACAGTAATAAGAATCCCAATCAGAATAATAACCAAAATCATCCCCATAAAAAAGATCAGAGAAGAGGGAAAGCGGATGAGCATGGCTACAATTTCGATGGTGAAATTAAAGCTGAAGGTGTATTAGAAATGATGCAGGATGGTTATGGATTTTTAAGATCTTCTGATTTTAATTACCTAAATTCTCCGGATGATGTTTATGTGGCTCAAAACCAAGTAAAGCATTACGGATTAAAAACAGGTGATTCTGTGGTTGGAAACATTAGACCTCCTAAACAAGGTGAAAAGTACTTTCCATTAATCACTGTAGAGTCGATAAATGGAAGAAGTCCTGAATTTGTCAGAGATAGAGTTCCTTTCAAATACCTAACACCACTTTTTGCTCAAGAAAAATTCCAACTAGGAAAAAATTCTAAAAACATTTCTACCAGATTAATGGATCTTTTTTCTCCTATAGGAAAAGGTCAAAGAGGAATGATAGTTTCTCAACCAAAAACTGGTAAAACTGTTCTTTTAAAAGATATAGCTAACTCTATAGCAGCTAATCATCCTGAAACATACCTTATCATTCTTCTGATAGATGAAAGACCAGAGGAAGTTACAGATATGAAAAGAAGTGTAAATGCTGAAGTAATAGCATCTACATTCGATGAACCGGCTGATCAACACGTAAAAATTGCCAATCTTGTACTTGAAAAAGCGAAGAGAATGGTTGAATGTGGACATGATGTATGTATTCTATTAGATTCTATCACAAGATTAGCTAGAGCCTATAACACTGTTAGTCCTGCCTCAGGTAAAGTTCTTACTGGTGGAGTAGATGCTAACGCTCTACATAAACCCAAGAGATTCTTTGGAGCTGCCAGAAACATTGAAAATGGAGGTTCTTTAAGTATTATAGCTACTGCACTTACCGATACTGGTTCTAAAATGGACGAAGTGATCTTTGAGGAATTCAAAGGGACAGGTAACATGGAGCTTCAATTGGACAGAAAAATAGCCAACAGAAGAATATTCCCGGCAATTGATATTACATCTTCTGGAACTAGAAGAGAAGATCTATTAATGGATAAAGAGGCGTTACAAAGAATCTGGATACTTCGAAAGCACTTAGCAGACATGAACCCTATTGAAGCTATGGAATTCGTAAAAGACAGAATCATGGCTACCGAATCTAACGAAGAGTTTTTAATTTCTATGAATAGCTAATGAGCACTTTACAACGTTTAATTCTGATTCTTGCTGGTGTATGGATCGTAGTTAAATTGGTACTATTCTATAGTGGGAATGAATTGAACTACACACAGCTTGTTGTGTCGTTGAACATAGGTTTTACTCTTTACATTATTTACAAAGCGCTTAAAGGTCATTATGCAGCATTGGACGAAAAAGGGACTGACTTCCTTCAAGACTTCAAAATTTCTATGAAGGCTGCTGTTCAATTTTCTCTAATTATTTTCGGATTTTTAGCTATCTATTATTTGACAATAGATACTGGATATACTGAAGGATTAGTAGATAAACAAATTGAGTTAATAAAGGCCCAAGTTTCAGAAGCAGGGGGTTATGACTTGGTTATGGAGGAAAACAAATCATTAATTAACTTGCCAGAGGGGGAAAAACTTCCAAGTGAGGAGGAGCACTATGAGACTACAAAAGACAACTACATGCAAATGATAAAGAAGGTTCTTTTACCTCTCATTTTCATTTACTTCTTTATCCTAAATTTAGCTTGTTCATCTATTATGAGCGGAATAGCAAGTAGGATTTTTGGGAAGCAGGTCTAACCTTACAATATAAACCACCGTAAAACGTTTCTGAAAACAGTTGGAAAGCAAGAATTACATAAAACTCATAATACTGACGCTCATCTGTTCCTTGATGTTTTCTGCAGAATCTTACGCACAAAGAAAAACAGGTACAAATCTTCCGGGATTTGATCGAAGAAATTACCATTTCGGATTTATCCTTGGATATAACAGCGCAAACTTTGCATTAGAAAGAACTCCGGATTTCGAGTTTACAGATTCTCTTTTAGCTATTACTTTAAAACCTCAACCAGGATTTAATCTAAATCTTCTGGCTAGCTATGACCCGATCAAAAACTTCCACATTCGTTTTATGCCTGGACTTTCTTTTCAGGATAGGATATTAGATTACACTTTTTTAGAGTCTGATTTAAAAAAGAATGTAGTAAGCAGAAGAATTGAGTCAGTATATCTGGACTTTCCTATTAATTTCAAATTTAGAACCAATAGATCCAGGAATTTTGCTGCCTACATGCTTACAGGAGGTAAATACAGTCTAGACATGCAATCTCAGAAAGATGTTAATCAAGCTTTGAGTGCAAATCAAATAATAAAGATCATCGATTATGACTACTCTATAGACATTGGAGGCGGTTTCGATTTTTTCTTAGAATACTTCAAACTTACACTTGAATTTAAAAGCGCTATTGGAATTCCCAACCTATTAATTCAAGATGACACTATCTATAGCAGAAATGTGCAAAGTTTAAAATCAAGAGCATTTATCTTTTCTATTACATTTGAGGGGTAATTACGCTTTATGAAGCTTCCCTCAGGAAATACACCACGGTGGATCATTTTTTTAATCGATGTAGGATTAGTAACACTATCTTACCTAGTAGCCTATCTACTCAGGTTTGACTTTAATATTCCTGCTAGTGAATGGACATTAGGTGCTAGGTTCTTCCCTATTTTTCTAGGAATACGAATTCTATTTTTTCTTTTATTTCGCAGTTACGCTGGAATCATAAGATACACCAGCATTGAAGACACCCGAAGAATTTTCTTATCCCTATTTCTTGGAACCAGTTTATTGTATACGGTAAGTATTGGGTATAAATTCATGTTCGAAAGTGAATTATTTCTTCTACCTAACTCTATCTTAACCATAGAGTTTCTATTCAGTTTAGTAACTTTAGTTCTGTTTAGATTAAGCGTAAAGCTTCTATATACTGAATTCAAGAACCCTCATCGAGTAAGAATGAAAGTAGCTATATATGGAGCTGGAGAATCAGGGTTAATTACTAAACAAACAATAGACCAAGACCCCAGCGCTCAAATAGAGATAGTAGCATTTTTAGATGACGACAAATCTAAAATTGGAAAAAAACTTGACGGTATAACAATTTACGATTCTAACAAGTTAAATGATGTCTTGGATTCTAAGAAGGTTGAACAAATAATTATCAGTATTCAAAACTTAGACCCAATCAAGAAAAGAGAGATTTCAGAAAAAGCCTTAAACTCAAAAACCACAATATTAAACGTTCCTCCAGTAAAAAAATGGATCAAAGGTGAGCTCTCCTTAAAACAGCTTCAATCTGTTAGAATTGAAGACTTGTTAGGAAGAACGCCAATAGTTTTAAGTAAAGAGAATATTCTATTGGACTTGGAAAACAAAACTATTTTAATTACAGGAGGCGCTGGATCCATAGGGTCAGAACTGGTAAGACAGGTATTAAATTTTAATCCAAAAAAATTATGGATCTTTGATCAAGCAGAGTCTCCTCTGTATGATCTTCAGCAGGAGCTAAAAGTAAAGGGACTAATAAGTAAATGCGAGTTTGTGATTGGAGATGTTTCACAAAAAGAAAGGGTGAAACACTTGTTGGAAAAATGTCAAGCAGATGTTATTTTCCACGCTGCTGCCTACAAACATGTCCCGTTGATGGAAGAGAATCCGTCAGAAGCTATTCTCACTAATATTTCAGGAACTAAGTATTTAGCAGATGAAGCTATTCGACAAAATGTACTTAAGTTCATATTGATCTCTACCGATAAAGCGGTAAACCCAACCAACGTGATGGGGGCTACCAAAAGAGCCGCAGAAATATATTGCGAAGCTATGAATGGTAAATCTGACACAAAATTCATAGCTACTAGATTCGGAAATGTTTTAGGATCAAATGGTAGTGTTATTCCCTTATTTAAAAAACAAATTAGTGAAGGTGGTCCTTTGACTGTTACTCATAAAGATGTTACTAGATATTTCATGACCATACCAGAGGCAGTGCAGTTAGTGTTAGAAGCTGGAGCCATGGGTAAAGGAGGTGAAGTTTTTGTTTTCGATATGGGCGAGAGCATTAAAATTTATGACTTGGCTGAAAAAATGCTAAAATTGTCTGGATTGGAGGAAGGGAAAGACATCGAAATTCAATTCACAGGTTTAAGACCAGGGGAAAAACTGTACGAAGAACTCTTGACATCTGAAGAAAACACCATAGAAACACATCATTCTAAAATTCTGATAGCTAAACTAGCATCTCACGGCCATGAAGATTCTTTGGAAAAAATAACTGCACTAATCTCGCTATTCGATGGTCAGAATAATGATTCTTTGGTAAAATTATTAAAAGAAATAGTCCCTGAATTTAAAAGCCAAAACTCAACCTACTCCAAATTAGACTAAACTCATCGAACCAACTAACGACTCATATAACACACTTAAAAAGAACTCGGAAAGTCTTTACAAAGTAAAAGGCAGTAAACATTTCGGCTACGCTTTTCCTGCCTATTCTATTGATCAGGTAAAGTCTCATTTAGAAGAGGTCAAAAAAGAACATCATTCTGCCAGACACCATTGCTACGCTTATAGACTTGGACTTGATAAAAAAGAATACAGAGCTAATGATGACGGTGAACCTTCTAACTCAGCTGGAAAACCGATTCTTGGACAAATTCAATCTTTTGATCTAACCAATGTTTTTATTTGTGTAGTCCGTTACTTCGGTGGTGTAAAACTAGGTGTGGGTGGTTTAATAGATGCTTATAGAACGGCAGCTAAAGTGGCCATTGAGAAAAATATTATTATAGAACGACAAGTTCATCACTTTTATAAACTTGAGTTTAACTATGAGGCCATGCCTAAAGTAATGTCCTTAATTAAGGAGCTAAACTTAGAAATGAATGAACCTGATTTTCAATTATCCTGCACTCTTCTTACCGATATTAGGATGGACAATGCACCTAAATTAGAATCAGCAATTACCGGAATTCATGGAGCTGAATTTAAACTAATACATGTAGCTTAGTCATGAAAGTAATCATCGTAGGACCAGCATATCCTTACAGAGGAGGAATAGCAGACACCAATCATTCCTTATGTCGAGCATTCACAGATTCAGGAGACGACTGTAAGTTGATCACTTTCAGCATGCAGTATCCTAACTTTCTTTTTCCAGGAAAAAACCAATATTCAGAAGACCCCATTCCTACTGACCTGAGAATTACGCGAAAAATAAATAGTTTAAGTCCTTTTTCTTGGTTTTCAACTGCCCGATTTATCGTTAAAAGCAAACCTGATTTAGTAGTCATTAGATATTGGCTGCCATTTATGGCTCCTGCTTTAGGTACAATTGCACGATTAATTAAAAGCAAAACGAAAGTTCTGGCTATGTGTGACAATGTTCTACCTCATGAAAATAGACCTGGAGACAGAACCCTGACTAGATACTTCATTTCTAATTGTAGCGGGTTTCTGACTTTATCAGACCATGTAAAAAAGGAACTACAGGAGTTCACAAAAAAAGATATTCTAAGTCTTTTTCATCCTATCAATACAGATCTAGGAGAACCTATATCAAGAATAGAAGCTAGAAACAAATTAGAACTATCACCTGAAGGCAATTACATATTATTCTTTGGGTTAGTTCGAGCTTATAAGGGACTTGACGTTTTACTAGAGGCTCTGGCTATTCTAAACAAAAAAAGTCCTTCTGTTCAACTGATTATTGCGGGTGAGTTTTATGAGGATAGACAGAAATATGATGATCTAATATCCAAGTTAGGGTTAATAGACAATGTGATCATCTATGATCACTTTATCTCTCAATCAGATATCCCAGCATTTTTTAGTGCCTCAGACATTTTAGCCCAAACTTATTACACAGCCTCACAAAGCGGTGTAACTCAAATAGCTTATCATTTTAACCTACCACTTATTGTTTCTGATGTAGGTGGTCTCACTGAAATCTGTCTCTTATACACATCTGACGCTGCCGACGAATAGAGAGGTGTAGA
>CAJXOV010000052.1 GCA_913057815.1 uncultured Flavobacteriales bacterium | reverse complement strand
GAGTCGTCAGAAACTATCTTAGTAAATAGATATATAACTGCTATAGCTAAAATGATATTCATAGCTAGACTAATTTTTCCTGTCATGTTAAATTGTTTTCAGGGCAAGGTTCCAATCTTCTCTCATAGAGATCATTCTTCCCATTACTTTATTTAAAAAATCTTCGGTAATCAATGATTTCACATCTTCTAAACTGTTCACATTTGTTTCAGAAACCTTGTAAGTTTGCTCGTATTGGTCAATTTCAATTTTAATTTGGTACTTAGCGTTCCAACTAAAAACTTGAATTTTAAAATGCGAATGTGGTATTTCAGCTACTACTCTCATTATTTTGCGTTAGCAAAGATAGCCTTAGAGCACAAATAATATGGTTTTTAAACATAAAATAGTAAACGATTTGGCATGGATTATTAGCAGTGCTCCGCTAATGTCTTTTGATCCCAAATTAAATCACTTCAAAGTTTTAGATCAGAAATGGTTTGAAGAGGAAATTAAGCGTTGTCATAAATTTTTACTAGAACAAGACTCTAATCCTGATGAATTACATCAGTTTATGCATACTGAGGGTAGACAGCTTTTAGGCAAACGATTTGAGAAGTTCATAGAATATTGGTTAAATAAGAGCGGAAAGTTTGAAGTATTAGCATCTAATCAGCCAATTAGTAAAAATAAAATCACTTTAGGGGAAATTGATTACATAGTAAAAGACATTAGTTCTGGTGATTTATGGCATATAGAAGTGGCAGCTAAATATTACCTAGGATATAATAACTCAGGATTGCAGGCTAACTGGAAAGGGATAAACGCTAAGGATACACTCGAAGATAAAATGATCAAGTTTAAAAAACAACTTAGCATTTTCGAAAGAGAAGAAGGAATAAAATTTCTCGAAGACAGTGGTATTAGCAAGCCTCATCCGTTTTTAATGATGAAGGGATTCTTTTTTTATTATTGGAAAGATCTTAAAAAAGCAAAGTCTCCGAAATTCTCCTTACCGAATCATAGTTCGGGATTATTTATAAGACAAAGTGATATTTCTGAGTTTTTTAAAGCAGATAATACCTGGGTGGTTTTATCTAAGCAAAACTGGTTTTCTGAATATATAGCATCAGATGATGAAGATTTATTTTCTGAAATAGCGATTCAACCTAGAGTTCAGTGGCTTTTAGAAGAGTATAATTTTGGGGTGATGTTAGGAAGACTGAAATATGAAAATGGTCACTTCATTGAAGACTTGAGGGTAGCTGTTGTTTTAGATGTATGGCCTACAATGGAATAGATGTACGTTAGTGTAGAAATAAAAAGAATTTAAAAACTGATGGTGAAAGGGTTGGAATAAGTACTTTTGCGCTCCCAAAATTTCAAGCTAATTAGTCTGAAAGTTTGGTTAAGGTTAATAAATATTACTTGGTATGAGGGTCGGGGTGGTTTCCGACCCTTTTTTATAAGTGTATTTATTCTACTACTTCGTAATCCACATATTCATCATCTGAATTATTCGAAATTCCTTTTCGTTTTTTCTTGTCAACGCTCTGAACAGTAACCGATCCCTCAGGTTTCTGTTGAGTAGAATTGTTCGAGAACCCTCTTCCTCGCATTTGTTCCTCAGCCATATTTTGAATTTTAGACTGGGCTTTTCTCATCATCCAAGGGGCTAACAATTTAGCTATAAAGCGTAATCCGTAAATTACGAGTAAGACAATGGCTATAGTGCGCAATGCACCTAAAAAATCTGCTGAATAATACATATGGTTCACGATGTAAAGAAACGAAATAATTCTTCTTTATAAAAAGCACAAAACTTAAACATTGCTAATCCTTTAATTTTTGAGTCATGATGAAAACTACAATCATTACCAGCGAACAAAGTACCCAAAGAGTTTGGAAGCCATATTTGTCGGCAAGCCATAGTCCTAATAGTGGACCTAGAACATGCGAAATCGAAAAAGCAAGGGAATAGTAACTCATGTATTTAGCTCTAGATTTTTCTGGTGTGTAATTCAGAGCTAGCGTATTCGTAAAAGGCAGGTAAAATATTTCACCGAAAGTGATAAATAGAATGTAACCTATTGGAAACAACAATAATTGTGGTGTTCCTAAGAATAAAAAAATGAAAGAAATGGCACATAAAACAATACCAACATTAAGAATTGGAACTGTCTTTTTTTTCTGAAGAACTTGGACTACTGGCATCTCGATAAAAAAGATAATCAATCCATTTAGCGTATAAAAAAGGCCAATAGTAAATTCGTCAAAGAGCAAATCCTCTTTCATGAAAACTGTAAATCCATAAATGATTTGAAAGAATGCAAACGACCAGAAAAAGATGCTTATCACTAACCACCAGAATTTTGGTGATGCTTTGTCCGGCTCATTCGTAATTAGTTCACTAGATACTGTTTCAATTTCTTCAGAGGCAAGCTCCTTGTTACTCCCATTTCTGATATTAGGATCTTTTATTCCCAGGAAACTAAACATAAATATACCCGCGGCTATGCAGGTGATGCCATCTACCCAAAATAATGATGCGTAACCTAGGGTTATAGCTAAAAAACCGCCTACTGCAGGTCCAATACTTATTCCAAGGTTTATAGCTAATCTTATAAGTGCTATAGACCGAGTGCGGTTTTCTTCTGAGCTAAACCAGGGAACAGATGCCATGTTGGCAGGCCTAAAAGTATCTGCAGTAGCTGATACGAGAAAAGTCAACAAAATGAACTGAAAATATTCAGAACAGAAATACATACTGATAAACACCAATCCGCTTACAAGCATGGCTAAAATTTGAATTCTCAAATAGCCAACTTTTTCTGCTAAAAATCCACCTAGCCAAACGCCAAAAATACTTCCCCAGCCATAGAAGCTCACTACAAATCCCGCTTCAGCCTTGGAGTAATCAAAGGCTTCTATTAAATAGAGCGAAAGAAAAGTCATGACCATTAGTCCGCTTCTGTTAATGAGAAGGGTAGTGGCCATAATCCAAATTTCTTTAGACAATCCTTTGTATGTGCTGAAATACCAGTTGATATACTTCATTACTATGCGTTGCAACGCTAATTTATGATATAAAAAAAGGCTTCGTTTCCGAAGCCTTTAAATTAGTTTTTTCTAGTTCTAGAGAAGTAGAATTATTTACTTAAGTAAAGATTTCGTTCTGAGTAAATTTTTCTGAAAAATGGGTCTTTAAGATCTTTTATAAACCGAATGGCTTCGCCAGTAGATTTCATTTCAGGTCCTAATTCCTTATTTACTCCAGGGAATTTTTCATAGCTAAAGACGGGGATTTTAATAGCATATCCTTCTTTATGAGGGTTGAAGTTAAAGTCAGTCACTTTCTTTTCGCCTAACATAACTTTAGTGGCATAGTTCACATAAGGTTCTCTATATGCTTTGGCTATGAACGGTACTGTTCTAGATGCTCTAGGGTTAGCCTCAATGATATAAACCTTATCATCTTTAACAGCAAATTGAATATTCAGAAGACCTACAGTATCAAGCTTAACAGCTATAGTTTTTGTGTATTCCTTAATCTGATCCATCACTAAATCTCCCAAGTTGTATGGTGGAAGGAGTGCGTAGCTGTCACCTGAATGAATTCCTGCAGGTTCTATATGCTGCATAATTCCTAGAATATGAACATTTTCACCATCACATATAGCATCAGCTTCAGCTTCTATGGCTCCTTCGATGAAATGATCTAAAAGAATTTGGTTGTCAGGTAAAGCTTGTAAAATGTCTACTACATGCTTTTCGAGGTCCTGTTCGTTGATCACGATTTTCATTTTCTGCCCACCGAGAACATAGGAAGGTCTAACCAAAAGAGGAAAACCTAAATCTCTAGATAACTCTATCGCTTGTTCAGCAGACTCTACTACTCCAAATTTAGGATAGGGAATGTTATTGTCTTTAAGAAGATTAGAGAATCTACCTCTGTCTTCAGCTAAATCTAAAGCTTTGAATGAAGTTCCTAGTACTTTAATACCAAATTTCTCTAGCTTCTCAGCTAGTTTAAGTGCTGTTTGTCCCCCTAATTGAACGATTACTCCTTCAGGTTTTTCATGAAGGATGATGTCATAGATATGCTCCCAGAAAACAGGTTCAAAATATAATTTATCAGACGTATCGAAATCAGTAGAAACCGTTTCAGGATTACAGTTGATCATTATAGTTTCATACCCACATTCCTTAGCGGCTAAAACTCCATGTACACAGCAGTAATCAAATTCGATTCCTTGACCTATTCTGTTTGGACCTGAGCCTAGAACTACGATTTTCTTCTTGTCAGAAACTACACTTTCGTTTTCTTCCTCGAAAGTTGAATAGTAGTAGGGAGTGTGCGCTTCGAATTCTGCTGCACATGTATCTACTAATTTATAAACTCTTTTAATATCTAGTTCGTGACGTCTTTCGTTTACTTCACTTTCTAGGCATTTCATTAAGTGAGCTAACTGCCTATCAGCATATCCTTTTTGTTTAGCTTCAAATAAAAGATCTTTCGGTAATGAGCCAAGTGTATGTTTTTCGATCTTTTTTTCTAGAAGAATCAAATCTTCTATTTGTTTTAAAAACCAGAAATCAATTTTAGTTTTTTCTTGAATTGTCTTAAATGGAATCCCCAACTTTATAGCATCGTATATATGGAACAGTCTGTTCCAACTTGGGTGTTGGAGAGATTGGAGAATAGCTTCTTGGTTTTTCAGCTCTTTACCATCTGCACCTATTCCATTTCTTCCTAATTCAAGGGACTGACATGCTTTTTGCAACGCTTCCTGGAAACTTCTACCGATAGCCATTACTTCTCCTACAGCTTTCATTTGAAGTCCGAGCTCTCTATCAGCTCCATGGAACTTATCGAAATTCCATCTAGGGATTTTCACAACTACATAATCTAATGTAGGCTCGAAGAATGCACTAGTTGACTTTGTAATTTGATTTTTTAATTCATCAAGGTGGTATCCAATGGCCAGTTTAGCTGCTATCTTAGCTATAGGGTATCCAGTAGCTTTAGATGCTAAAGCTGAAGATCTACTAACCCTTGGATTTATTTCTATAGCTATAATATCTTCATTTTCATCAGGGCTAACCGCGAACTGTACATTACATCCACCTGCGAAATCTCCAATAGAGCGCATCATTTTGATGGCCATATCTCTCATTCTCTGGTAAGTGGTGTCACTTAGCGTCATAGCTGGAGCCACAGTTATCGAATCTCCAGTATGAATTCCCATAGGATCGAAGTTTTCGATAGAGCAGATAATGGTAACGTTATCATTGGCATCTCTAAGAAGCTCCAGTTCATATTCTTTCCAGCCTAATAAGGCCTTGTCTATCATTACCTCATGGATAGGAGATAAGTGAAGTCCTCTAGTTAATAGTTTATCGAATTGTTCAGGATCATGTACCAAAGAAGCTCCTGCACCTCCTAGTGTATAGGAAGCTCTAATACAAAGTGGGAATCCAAATTCCTGAGCTACTTCTTTTCCTTCTAAGAAAGATTTAGCAGTATGCTGTGGAGCCATTGGAATTCCTATTTCATCCATTAACTCTCGGAAAGCCTGTCGATTTTCTGTGACATCAATTGCTTTAATGTCTACCCCGATCATTTTAACTCCGTACTCTTTCCATAAACCTATTTCATCACACTTAATAGCTAAGTTAAGAGCTGTTTGTCCTCCCATGGTTGGCAGAACAGCATCAATACTATGTGCTTTTAAAATCTTTTCGATAGATTCTGTTTCTAACGGCTCCAGATAAATGTTATCCGCCATCACAGGATCTGTCATAATGGTAGCTGGATTAGAATTAATTAGAGTTACTTCTATACCTTCTTCGGTTAATGATCTGGCTGCTTGAGAGCCAGAATAGTCAAACTCACATGCTTGTCCGATAACTATTGGTCCACTTCCAATAATAAGAACCGACTTGATACTTTTGTCTTTGGGCATTTTTTTTTTAACCGCTCAGTATTCTTCTTAAAAAAAAGAAATTGAGCAGGGGTTAAAACACTTAGAAAATCCGCGCAAAAATACTTTGCATATTTGATTAATCACTAAATACTTTTTCACAAAAGCACTGATTTTTTAAGTTTTCATTAAAAAACGGAAGGTGTATGAATGACACTTAATAAAAATTCCCGAACTTTAACGCATTAACCAAAAATTAGTATGAGAAAAATCTCAATCTTGCTTTCAATGATTTTCGTTGTAGGAACTCATTTATTCTCTCAAACTCCAATTGTCGTAGATCTGCCTGGGAGTGCAGAAGAGGGGTTTGTTCAAACAGGCCCAGAGACAGGAGTTTTGACCTTTTTCGCTCCAAATCAACCTTATGTTTATGTGAAAGGAGATTTCACTAATTGGAATAATTCATTGATGAATATTACTCCAGATGGTAATTATCACTGGAAAGAAGTAAGTAGCTTGAATCAAGGAGGAGAATACAGGTATCAATATGTAGTAGGTACGAATGCTATAGAATCTGCGGATCCTTATTCTAATAAAATCCTTGATCAATGGAACGATCAATATATCCAAGAATCAATTTATCCAAATCTGTTAGATTATCCATCACAAGCTAATTACCCAGTGTCTACTTTTAAAATGGGAGAGTCGTCCTTTTCATGGAGTGATACGGGTTACAATAAGCCACAAAGAAATAAGCTTACAATTTATGAGCTTTTAATAAGAGATTTTACTGAAGAGAGCAGTTATCAAGGTGTAATTGACCGGTTGGATTATCTTGAAAATTTAGGGATAAATGCTATAGAATTAATGCCATGCTCTGAGTTTGATGGTAATGAAAGTTGGGGATACAACACTAATTTCTTTATGGCTACCGATAAGTATTATGGATCTGCTAGAAAATTAAAAGAGCTAATAAATGAAGCTCATCAGAGAGGTATAGCAGTCATTATGGATGTAGTATTCAATCATAGTTTTGGCTTAAATCCGCAGGCACGTATATATAATAATGCAGCTGATGGTTTTGGACAAATAAGTGATGACAATCCGTGGTTAAATTCTCAGGCTACTCATCCATACAGTATAGGAGCTGATTACAATCATGAAAGTGGTAACACCAAAAAGTTTGTGAAAGATGCTCTTTCCTTTTGGCTTGAAGAATTTCATATAGATGGTTTTAGATTTGATTTGTCTAAAGGGTTTACACAAAATTATACTCTTGGAGATGTGGGTGCGTGGAATCAGTATGATCAGAGTCGAGTAAATATTTTAAATGAATATGCTGCTCATGTTTGGGGAATAAATTCAGATACTTATATGATCTTAGAACACCTTTCGGATAATGCTGAGGAACAAGCATTGGCAGGAGCTGGTTTTTTAATCTGGGGAGGAATGCACACCGATTTTAAAAATGCTTCTATGGGCTGGAGTTCCAGTCTGGATTATGCCAGTTACCAGAATAGGGGATATGCATTTGCTAATCTGGTTAACTATATGGTAAGTCATGATGAGGAAAGGCTGATGTACGAATGTTTGAATTTCGGAAACAATTATAACGGATATAACATAACTGAAGAAGCCACAGCGTTGCAAAGAATGGAATTAATTCATGCGTTTTTTCTAAGTATTCCAGGTCCTAAAATGATGTGGATGTTTGATGAGTTAGGGTATGATTTAAGTATAAATGATTGTGGAAATGGAACCATTGATCCAAATTGTAGGACCTCTAATAAACCAGTCTTATGGAGTTATGCTGATGAACCTAACAGAGTGAAATTGTATAAAACGATCAAAGCTTTAAATTATATTAGAAATAATCATGAGGTCATTCACACTTCCAATTTCAGCATGGATGCTGGAGGATTGCAGAAAAGAATTAATCTTTACGGGACTGATATGAATATGGTGGTCATTGGTAATTTTGATGTGGCTACAGGGTTTATTAGTCCTAATTTTCCTCAAGCAGGAACTTGGTATAATTACATGACCGGAGTTTCTTTTGATGTTACTAATACCACAGAGGCTTGGACTCTAGCCCCAGGTGAGTTTTACATTTTAACTGATCAGCAGCTTCCTATTCCAGATTTAGATGGAGCAGCAGGAATTTTTGCAACGCCAGGATGTACAGATATAGATGCGGCCAATTATAATTCTCTAGCGGATGAAGATGATGGTTCATGTGAATACCAACTTACATTTAGATTGGGAACTCAAGGAGAAACAGTATCTCCATTAGGAATGCATATAGCTGGGAGTTTTCAAGGGTGGAGTCCAGGAACTACTTTAATGATAGAAGTTAGCCCCGATATCTGGGAGCATACTATAACTGTGGGATCGGGAGAAAACTTAGAGTATAAATATGTGAATGGAAATGGCTGGCCTGATGCTGAAACCGTATCTTCTGATTGTGGGGTTACAGATGGAGTAGGAGGATATAACAGAGGATGGGTTACGACAGCTTCTGATGATGTTCTTCCTATTCATTGTTTCGATAGCTGTTATGAGTGTATAGCTCCTGATATAAATCTGACTTTACAAGTGGATATGAATGAAGAAACGATCAGTCCAGATGGAGTTTGGGTAACAGGAAATTTTCTTTCAGAAATAGGTTTTACCGATTGGCTTCCAAATGAGTTAGCTATGTCTGATTCCAATATGGATGGTATTTATGAGGTAACCGTGTTAGTACCAGGTAATTTCACATATGAATATAAATTCGTCAATGGTTTAGATTTCATTAGTAAAGAACCTACTACAGAGATATCTCCCTGTGGTATAAGTGATGGGTTTGGAGGTTATAATAGAACGGTAGAGGTTCTCTATCAGGATGTTACTACTCCGGTGGTATGTTTTGGCTCATGTGAGGTTTGTGGTTTTGTTCCAGATGTATCGGCAGATGTTACATTTAGGGTAGATATGTTTAATGAAGAGGTTAGTCCAAATGGAGTTCATTTAGCTGGTGATTTCCAGGGGTGGGATCCAGCTGCTACTTTGATGGTGAATACATCAGGAAGTTTATGGGAAATAACGGTAACATTAGATATCAATTCTGCTTATGAATATAAATATGTAAACGGAAACGTATGGGGAGTGGATGAGTCTATTTTTGCTGAGTGTCAGCAAAATAACAATCGATATTTTTCATTAACGGAAGATGATTTACTTTTAGATATTGTTTGCTTCGGAGAATGTTTGGCTTGCGAAGGTTGTACTAATTCTTCATCGACTAACTTTAATCCAAATGCCGTTATTGATGATGGTTCTTGTATAATTACTCCTTCTGATTATTGTGGAGAGTGCACTGTATGGGATGCGGTTTTAGAAGAGTGTATCGTAGATCCTGAGTGTGATTTGGGCAATGTTTGTTTCGGAGATTTTAATGGAGATGGAGCTATTAGCGTTTCGGATTTAGGAGGATTTTTAGGAGCGTTTGGTAGTTTGTGTGAGTAGTTATTAGGAAGCTCTGGTTTAGTAAAAAATCATTTATAGATTTTTTTGAGAAAAGAATTTGAGCGAGTTTAATACTGTCTCTTATACACATCTCCGAGCC
>CAJXOV010000051.1 GCA_913057815.1 uncultured Flavobacteriales bacterium | reverse complement strand
CGAGATGTAGAGAGGTCTCGTGGGCTCGGAGATGTGTATAAGAGACAGGAAAGACCAAGTACGTTTATGGTAAACGTGCTTTTGTATCTACTAATATTCCTAATGAACAATTTTATGGTGTGGCGAATCATTTTCTTTGAATTGGAATGAATTAATCCGAGCGTAAACTTTTTACTGGGTTTTCTCTGGCGGCTAATATGGTTTTACTTCCTATAGTAAGTGAAGCCACTAGAGCTGTTAAAACCCCTGTGAGGATAAAAGAGAAAGGAGTTATAATAGTATGAAAAGCATATCCCTCAAGCCATTTGCTTAGCATAAGATAGGACAGGGGAGTAGCTATTACAAATGCGATGAGAACCAATCTTAAAAAGTCTTTAGTAAGCAACACGGTAATAGAACTGGTAGAAGCACCTATTACTTTTCTGATGCCTATTTCTTTTGTTCTTTGGCTCACTACCATAAGAGAAACTGCGAATAATCCTATACAGCTAATGATAATAGCTATGAGTGCTCCGTAGGTGATGAAGCTAGCTAATATTTTTTCTTTTGTAAAGAGTCGTTCTACGTTTTCATCTAGAAACGATCCCATAAATTCCGCGTTGGGTTCTAGAGTGTTCCATGTAGATTCTATTTTCTCATAAGAGGATATTAGATTTTCAGGTTCTACTTTCACGAATGCGAACTGAACGTCTCCCCATGATTTGGAAGAACTATGAAGAAACATTGAGATCGGTTCTATTTCTTTAGTGAGGTTTTCAAAATTGTAGTCTTTGACTACTCCTATAATAGGATAATTAATGGAGTTTAAATCAAAAACTACCTCTAGCGGGTTTTCCTCATCGAGTGTTTTAGCCATGGCTTCATTAATTATTATGCCTAAGCTATCTGCTCCATAGGTTCTGTCAAAAGTTCTTCCTTGAGCCATTTCTAGATCTAGCGTTTCTACATAGTCATAATCCACTACTAGAAGGTGGGTGGAAAGAGATTTGTCTTTGTATCCAAATCCAATTTGGGAGGTGAACATTCTTCCATCTTCCCCTCTTCCTAAAGCATTACTGGAGGCAGAAACATTAATAATACTGGATTCATTTTTAAGCTCATTTCTTAAGAGGTCAAGTGTCTTTTTAGGATTTTCGATATTCCCTATTGGAAATGTGATGACCTGTTCTTTATTAAATCCTAAATCTTTATGCCTCATAAAGTCGAGCTGATTATTAAATATGAACGTTCCTGAAATTAGGAAAATGGCTATGGTGAACTGAGATACGATAAGAATATTTCGAGCAATATTGTTTCTTTTCACTTCTAATTTTCCTTTCAGCGCTTGTAACGTATTCAGCTTACTCAATATCAAAGCAGGATATCCACCTGCTAAAAAGGTTAGTGCTAAAACAGAAAAACACATCGACAGAAACACTTTAGGTGTAAGTAAATAAGTGATAGACATATCAGTTCTGATCATTTCATTTAGAGTACCTAAAGAGAAATAGCTTAAAATGATTCCAATGGTTATAGAGATTAAAAAAGTAAATAAGCTTTCACTCCAGAACTGGAAGAACAACTGACCTTTTAATGCGCCAAGTGTTTTTCTCATTCCTATTTCTTTCAGCCTTTTAATTCCAGAGGCCACACTCATATTTATGTAGTTTACGCAGGCCGTGAATAAGATCAACAATGCCATCAGAAGAATCAGGTAAACCTGAGTGTTTTGTATTACGAGTTCACCATTATCATACTTACTCAGAGCTCTATTTTTAATAGGATTTAAATGAAGTGAAATGTATTGACCGTTGGCGTCTTTTTGGGCGCCTGTTTCTTTTAAATATTCTATTTCTTCTGAGTATCTAGCTTCTGCGAAACCTATAGAATTGGTTTCAAATTTTTCTGGAGAAATCTTTGATTCTAATTGAACAAAAATTTCTACGTTTTCATGGCTGTAATCGTTTTTATACTCTTCGAATAAAGGGTGGTTATCTATCAGAAGCACACCATCAAATGAAATGCTGCTGCCGCTAGGAATATCTTGGAGTACTGCTGTAATAGTATGGCTGGTGTTCTCAGAACCATAGGCTAATTCTAAAACTTCACCCATTACATCTTCTTTCCCAAATAGCTTTAGCGCAGTTTTTTTAGTAATAATTAGGGACTCTTTTCCTTGGAATAGATCTGTAGAAGTTCCAGTGGTAGATGGAAAAGAAAACATGTTGAAAAACGAAGAGTCTACATAAGAAATATTCAAGCTCATTTCGTTTTCACCATACAGAGCTATTGGACTGGCAGAAGTCATTCGAGAGAGATTCTTGATTCCAGCTACTTCATCCTGAATAGCAGGTCCGCTTGGAATAGAGAAGGTAGTACTAGCTTCTTTATCTGTAGGGCTTTGATCTTGCGTGTATAGCTGGTAAAGCGAATCACTGTTTTCATGAAACCTATCATGAGAAAGCTCATTCACTGCTGCCATAGTGAGGAGTATGGCTACACTGAAAGCAAGCGATAATCCAATCACGTTAGAAATGGTGAAAACCCTATTCTTTATCAGGTTTCTCCAGGCTATTTTAATATAATTTTTTATCATGATTATGCTATTATATGAAGTGGATTTGCGATCCTTTTTCTGTGATTATTCATCTTTTAAAGTATTAATAGGATTGCTTAGAGCAGCATTAATACTTTGCCAACTCACAGTTATTAGGCTAATGAGAATCACTAGGGTTCCCGCTGCTAAAAATATCCACCAGCTTATTTCAGTCTTTAATGGGAAGTTTTCTAACCATTTACCCATGACATAAAGTCCAAGTGGTGCGGCTATGATGAAAGCTATTCCTATCCAGGCTATAAAATTTTTATTGAGCATTTTAAGAATGTTTAGCACGGTGGCTCCATTCACTTTTCTAATCCCGATTTCTTTTCGTTTTTGAATACAGGTGTAAGAAGTCAAACCAAATAATCCTAAAGAAGCTATGAATATGGCCAGCAATGTGAAAATGGTAAACGCTTTAGCGAACATTTTGTCATCATTGTATTGAGCCTCAAATTTTTCATCAAGAAATGAGTAGCTAAACGTGCTTTGCGGGAAAATGCGTTTCCATGTAATTTCCACATCGGCAAGAGCGGAAGAGATATCCGAATGAGAAGTTACTTGGTCATCAAACTTTACTAGCATGTTGTCACTAGTGAAGCCTTGTCTGTATATCATAGGAAGTGCAGGCTTTTTTACTCCAAAATGGTAGTGGTTTTCAACTATTCCAGTAACTGTCCATTCTTCTCCCCAAAATTGTAAGGTTTTATCTAAAATGTCTTCATGAGATTGAATTTCTAATTCTTTTAATAGCATTTCATTCACTACAATATTTCTGCTCCATAATTTTGAACTGCGGAAGTTTTCTCCTGCTGCGAAAGGAATATTAGTGAGTTCGAAGAAGTTTGAGTCTGCTGCGAACGTGTAAAAAATGCTTGATTCATTTTCTTCTCCATTTGGCATAGTAATACCTCTAGAGGAGGAAAGATTGTCAAATGCATCACCTGGATAGGTGCCGGCAGATGAAGTATTCTTGATAAATGACTTGTTGTTCAGCTCATTTTGTAACACCAAATAATCTTGTACTAATAGAGAGTCAGGTTTTTCACTAATTAGAGAACCGTTGAGAGTAATAATATTATTCATATCAGCTCCTACTGGCTGATTATTCATAAAAGCCATTTGTTTGGTTACTACTATGGTTCCGATTAAAAGAACGATAGTAGCCACAAACTGAGTGATGATTAGACCTTTTCTTATGCTTAGTCCACCGCTATGGATTTTCACTTTTCCTTTCAGTGCCTTTACCGGAGAGTAATTGCTCAGAACTATGGCTGGATATAACCCTGCCACTAACATTCCAGCAAGAATAATAGAAAGAATCGGAGTTAGGTCTCGGAGATTAGATAAACCTATGGTTATTTCGCTTCCAGTGAATCCATTATATATAGGCAGAAAGATAAGAGCAATGGCTAAAGCTAGAACCAACGAAATAAAGTTTAAGACCAAAGATTCCAGAAGTGATTGAATTACTATCTGCTGACGCTGAGCACCTGCCACTTTTCGTATTCCTATTTCCTTAGCTCTTTCTAGTGATTTAGTACTGGATAAATTAACGTAATTCAACCATGATAAAATGAGAATAATGAACGCTATGGCAGAAAGAAACTTAACACGAGTGGCACTTCCATTGGTTTCTATTTCATAGGGCTTACTGGATTCTAAATGAATGCTTTCGATAGCTTCAATGTTATGTCTTTCTTCCCCTTCATTATCTCCAATGTCTAATTTGAATATTTTCTCTCTTAAGTCAGATACATTGGTGTTTTTATCAAGAGAAATATAAGTGTAGAAATTATTCATATTCCAGTTAGGCCTGTAATCATCTTCGTTAAAAATCTCCCATGTTTTTTGACTAGCAAATGATATTAGGAAGGTTGGATTGAAGTGAGAGCTTGATGGTAAATCTTGCATTACCCCAGTTACTATAAGTCTTATTTCTTCACCTGAACTATAGACCGAAACGGTTTTTCCTAAACCTGAGTTTTTACCAAATAATTTTTTCTCTAATGACTCATTAAGCACAATTGTGTTTGGCTCAGTCAGAACATTTTTTTTATCTCCTTTTAATAAATCGTATTTGAAAATATCGAAATAAGTGTGGTCTGCCAGTGCCCCTGAATTTTGAGTTAGAAGTTGGTCGTCTGTATTGAAGGTAACTTTTTCAAAGTAATAGAATCTGACATATTCAGATACTTCTGGAAATGTTTCTTTTATTATCGGCCCGGATAAATTATAAGTTTGAGCATCTCCAGGTTCGTATGAATCCCCTTCTTTATAATCCATGTAAACTCGGTATACGTTTTCCGAATTAGTGAATGAGTCATAGCTATTCTCATTGTTTACATAAATCATTATTAGAATAAAAGAAGCTACACCTATAGCTAAACCTACTATGTTTATGATAGAGTAGAGCTTGTTTTTAAGCAGGTAACGAAGAGCAATTTTTAAATATAATTTGAACATGGCGACTTCTTTTTGTTATTCTGATATAAGACTTTTAACTGGATTTCTTCGGGCTGTAATGGTGGTTCTTATTCCTATTATAAAAAGGGAAAAAGCGAGAATGATGATTCCTCCTAGTACGAATAATCCCCAATTAATTCCTGTCTTAAAAGCGAAATTCTGAAGCCAATCTTTAACCCACCACCACGCTAGTGGAGCAGCTAACAGAAATGCTAAGGCTACTAGCAGCATGAACTCTTTGCAAAGCAAAAAATTCAACTGCATAACAGTAGCTCCTAGCACCTTTCTGATACTTATTTCCTTGGACCTCCTCTCTGTGGTGTAAATCACCAAACCTAACAGGCCAAGACAACTAATTAATATGCAAAAACCTGTGGCCCAATTGAGTAGGGTTGAGGTCTTCTTCTCATCGCGGTAGAATTTTTCTACTACATCATCCATAAAGTTTATTCGAAAATTAGCTTCAGGATAAGTCATCTTCCAGGCTGTTTCTACCTGGGCTATAGCTTCAGGCCAATGATCAGTAGATTTTTTATCCAGCGTGAAGTGAAGTGTTCTAAACATCGAATAATTGGGATAAATGTCTCCGATAAAAGCCATCGGTTTGATAGGGGATTTAAGTGATTTCTGATTGAAATCTTTCATAACTCCGACTATCGTTCTAAGTTCTTCATCCACTAGAATAGTCTTGTCTATGACATCTATAGGGTTATCAAATCCTAATTCTTTCAAATACGTTTCGTTGATGACATATTCTCTTATAGAATCATGAACAGGAACTCTACCGGCTAGGATTTCTATTTCATATAGATCTAAAAAGTTTCGATCTCCAAAAAGTAGTTGAAGCGTGGTGTGCTGCTCAGACTCTCCATTTCTGAATGTGGCTACTGTGGTGTTGGTACTAAAAGAAGCGGGAGGATTATTTCCTAAAGAAGTTTGAGTTACAGCAGGAATATCTGTTACATTTTGTCTGAAAATCTCTCGTTTAGACTGAGAACGAACTTTCCATGGAGTGTAAACATATGCCGTAGTCTCTGTATTGATGCCCATGTCTTCGGCCATCATGTAATTAATTTGCTTGCCTACGAAGAGCGTTGCAATAATAAATACCTGTGCGATCGTGAACTGAAAAACGATAAGACCTTTCCTCAGATTCGCATTTCCTTTCCCAGCCGAACGTCCACCATTCATGATAGAAACAGGTTTTAACCTAGACAGAATAAGAGAAGGATAAATTCCAGCGACTAGTGCTGTAAACAGAAGCAGAATAATAATTAAACCTATGACCACAGGACTATAGAATAACTGAAACGATAAATCTTCAGGCAAGAAATCTGAAAAGACTTTAAGCAGCCCATAGGAAAGAACTAATGATAGAGCTCCAGCTAAGAAAGTAAGAATGATAGATTCACTTAAAAACTGCTGAATTAACTGAGGTTTTGAGCTTCCTAAAGTCTTTTTTACTCCTATTTCTTTAGAGCGTTTATTGGCCGCAGCAGTGGTGAGATTCACAAAGTTAACACAGCCTAATATCAATAGGAAGAGCGCGATATAACCTAAGTAAATGAGTGTGTCTTTGCTGGCAGCAGGAGGAGAATAATTGAATATTCCTAGATTTTCGCTGAAGTGAAGTTCACTTAAAGGCTGAAGAAGAAATTCTCTTTTCTCTCCATATGCTTCTGATTCCGGGGCTTCATGCGCGATGGCCAGTGCGTTTAGTTGATTCTGTATATTTTTTTCGGAAGCTGATATTTTTATAAAAACCTGAGAAGCCGAATTTGTGTTTCCCCAATTATCGTTGAATACTAAGTCTTTAGCATCCGTCTGCTTAGCGGTAGGAATAGAAATAAATTCTTGGAAAGTAAGGTCAGTGCGTTGTTCTAGATCTGATACTATTCCAGTAATCTTCATTTGGATTGTATCATCGTAAATGAGGATTTTTCCTATGATTTGATCAGGAGTCAACTCCGGGAAATAATAAGTAGCTCTAGCTTTTGTTAGGACTAGTTCATTTGGATTCTGTAGAACATCGTTTTTAGATCCCGATAACCAGTTGTAATTAAATAATCTGAAATAATCTCCGTCTGCATAAATGACCTCTCTAGTAGGTGTGAAATCAGAATCAGAATTTGGCTTTTCTACCTTATCCAGTCCCATAGTAAAAAATGAAGAGGTAAGCTCAATTCCAGAAATATCTTCTCTAACAGAAGCTCCCGCGAGTGAAGGGACTCCAGAGATGAAGTGCGTGCCATCCGCATAAGTTTGCTTAGAAATGATCCTATAAATCTGGTGGTGATCTTCATGAAACTTATCGAATGAAAAGTCATAATAAACTAAAACTCCTATTACGAATGATGCACTCAGGCCTATGGCTAAACTGATCATATTAATGAGGGTGAATAGTCTGTTTCTATTCAAGTTTCTCCACGCTATTTTTAAGTTATGTAGAATCATTATTCTCGGTTTATTCTGATCTTAGACTTTTAACAGGATTAGCCATGGAAGCTTTAAGTGCGTGAAAGCTAACAGTAAGTATGGCTACTAAAAATGCCAACCCTCCTGCTATTAAAAACATCCACCATTTTACTGTAATTCTGTAAGCGAAATCCTCTAGCCAATAATTCATCAGGAAGTACATGATAGGAGATGCTATAAGGAAGGCTATTCCGACTAGCTTAATAAACTCGATAGAAAGCAGTTTAACTATTCCTAGAACTGATGAACCTATAACTTTTCTGATTCCTATTTCTCTTCTTCTTTGAATAGTGCTGTAAGCTGCCAAACCTAAAAGTCCGAGACAAGAGATGAAAATAGCCAGTATAGCGAATGATAAAAACAGGTTACCGAATCGTGTTTGACTTTCATACTGACGATTGAAAAAATCATCCAAGAAGTAGTAATCGAATGGTTTTTCAGGAATTACTGTTCCCCATTCTCCTTCTATACTTGAAAGTGTTTCTGTTAGTTTTGCTGAGGCTACATTCACCGCCAGTAGCTGATAATTATCCTCTTCTATTCTCATAGAAAGAGCTGGGATTTCACTTTCTAATGATCTTATATGGAAATCTTTAAGAACACCTACGACTACACCTTGTCTTCCCCACTGATCGAATCTAGCACCCAAAGCATCTTCTGGCGTTTTAAATCCTAAGAATGAAGCTGCGGTTTCGTTAATGAGCATAGCTTCTGTAGAGTCTGTTCCAAATTCTAAAGAGAAGTTTCTTCCTGCTTTTAGTTCTAAGTTAAACTGTGGTACAAAATCATAATCGATAAAGTATAGGTCTATAGCAGCAGCCTGCATTTCACCAGTACCGTTCTCAATTTCAGTATATGCCGTGGAGTGACTTCTTCCTGGAACACTAGAAGTTAAAGAAGTGGACAGCACACCAGGCAGATAATCTAAAGTGGATTTCAGGGCATTGGTTCCTTCAGCTCCATTGGTTTCTAAGACGAGCATTTGGTCTTTATTAAAACCTAATTCTGTGCTCTGCATGAATTCCATTTGATCATAAATAATTATGGTTCCTATGATCAATGCCGTAGATATAGTAAACTGAGTAATTACTAGCCCTTTGCGAAGCAAAATACCTTTACTTCCAGATGAGAAATTACCCTTTAAAACTTTCACAGGAATGAAAGACGACAAGACTAACGCTGGATACAGCCCCGCGAACAATCCTATGGCTAGAGAAATCCCAAGCAAAATCAGAATGTAAGAAGGAGAAGAGAAAATACTTTCAGCTATCACTTTTCCGGAAAGATCATTAAATCCAGGAAGAAGCGCTGACGAAAGAAGTACGGCTATGATGAATGCCAAAAGGCATACGATTATGGCTTCACCGATAAACTGAAGCGCCAATTGCTTTTTTTCTGCACCGATAACTTTTCTAATTCCTACCTCTTTAGCTCTCTCAACAGAACGAGCTGTAGTAAGGTTTATAAAATTAATACAAGCTATTAGGAGTATGAAAATGGCTACTACAGAAAAAACGTATACTCTGTTTATATCTCCGCCTCTATTGGCTCCCCTTTCTGAATGCAGGTAAACAGAGGTTAATGGTTCTAAGAATAGTTCAGCAGAGATTTGCTCACTTTCTTCCTCTGTAAGATGTCTTGGGAAGAAGTCTTTAAATTTAGTTTCTAAGTCTTTGTGATTCGTGTTGGGAGTGGTAAGTATATAAGCGAAACAGCCATAATTCCCCCAGTGATCTTCTATTTCGGGGTTTAAGTCTTCTGTAAGTGTAGAGAATGAAATCAAAACATCGGGGTTCATGTGAGAGTTCTCAGGAATATCTTCCATGATTCCGGTAATGGTAGCTACTCGGCCATCATCATAGACTTTTAAAGTTTGCCCGACAGGATTCGCTTCTCCGAAATATTTTTTAGCCGTAGTCTTGGAGAGTACTAAACTAAATGGAGCAGTTAGTACTGTTTTTGGACTGTCTCTTATACACATCTGACGCTGCCGACGAATA